>NZ_MRBY01000021.1 GCF_001904615.1 [Limnothrix rosea] IAM M-220 | reverse complement strand
GATCGGGAGACACGGAGAGGGGGAGGCACGGGGACATTGGGATTGGGAGACACGGGGACATTGGGATTGGGAGGCACGGGATATCAACGGACACCCGCATTAGAATTATTTGAATGAAAAATCTCCCCATCACTCGCTCTCCCTTTCACCGCGTCGTCATCCTAGACCATTCTTAAACCGAACTCAGGTTTTTTAAGTCTAAGGCCCATGGCTTCTTGATTTTCAAAGCCCCCAAATCAATAGATATCCTGTGTATTGCATGGGCTGGAGATGTTATCAGGGCGTATTAGTGGAATGTGAAATCCTTACACAGCAAGTTTTTCCTGCTTAAGTTGAAGCCAATGGACATAGTAAACCCATACAAAATAAGACGACGAAGCCGATCCAATATCTTGATCTTGGCAGTTTTGACTATAAACAGTCGGAGATTGGTGAAATGCTAGCAAAGTACATGAAGCCCGTTGAAAAATCCCCAACCCTTGAACTCCAAGACCTTTGTACTAATCTCGCTAGCCTAGGCGATAAACTTATCGATAAACTTATCGATTTGTGAGGAAAATTCACGAACTCACAACTCAAACATTCATTTACGCAAGCAATGACCATCGTCGAGATATGGCCACTCAATGGGAGATGAAGTGACCATAAAAATCCCTCGCAAATTACTTTGCCCTTGTGGATCTTCTTCTGCGATTCTGCCGTCTCGCACGGGGCTGGAGCACGAGACTTGTACGCTCAACTTTTGGGGGCAAAGATTCTAAATCAAACACCGGAATGGTGAAGGAAAACTGGCTGCCTGTATCTTTCCCCTCAGACTCTGCCCAGATGGCACCATTCCAGCCGGTAACAATTTGCCGACAGATGGCTAAACCCATACCTGTACCACCAGCACTACGCCGTAGTGCTCCCTCTTCTTGGTAGAACAAATTAAAAATTGTTTCGAGGCGCTTCGGTTCAATGCCACGTCCATCATCGGCGATACTTAGCGTTAACTGATCTGGATCTGCGGCCGTCACATTAATTTCTACTGTGCCGGATTCTTCCGTAAATTTGCAGGCATTGTCCAATAGCTTCGCGATCACTTCCACAAGCCATTCACCATCAGCCTGTACTAAGGGCAAATCAGCAGAAACATTGTTAATGAGATTAGGTAGTGCCCTACCACCACTTTGGAGACGACGTGCACGCATATGACTCATGGCAAGCTCGACACATTCCCGCAATAGTAGTGGTTCTTCTGTCCATTCCACTCGGCCGCTTTCCAGTTTAGACAGGGTGAGAAAATCCTGTACCAATGTCCGCAATCGTTCGGCATCCTGTAGGGCTGTTTCGAGCATCACTTGGCGTAACTCGTCGGGCATATCGGGTTCCGTCGCCAAACTTTCGAGACAGACTTGAATGGTGGATAAGGGTGTCCGCAATTCATGTCCTGTAATCGCCACAAGGTTAGAACGGGTACGATCAAGGGCTTCTAATTGCTCGTTAACTTCTTCGAGGTTGTTGTAGGCTTCGGCTTGAATTAGCGCCACACCTACCTGCACGGCGATCGCCCCGACGAGGGCAACATCTTCCGGTCGCCAATGGATCGACTCCGCGTCGCAGTGGTGTAGTTCGATCATGCCTAGCAAGCGACCCTGATACAAAATCGGCACAAGGAGCCACGACACAATGGAACAGTTCTGTGCCAACTGCTGAATTTCACCTTTAACAAAATAGGGATCATTCGCAGTTTGATCGACCCCTAGCGGCTCACCAAGGGCCACAACTTCTTGAAAGAGGGGATTATTTTTTAGCGGCCAACTTTGGCTTTTAACAGAAATTTGCTCACCCGTGAGGAATTCGTGGCCAATGGTTGCCGTTTCAGAATTTTCCTCACAGCGGTAAATAATACAGCGACAAACCCCCAGACCTTCCCCCAGACTCTCGACTGCTACTTGTAAAATATCTTCCGTATCCAGCGATCGCCGAATTGCTGCGGTCACAGTATTAATCAGTCGTTCCTTTTGCTCCTTATTAGAGAGAGAACGATTAGCTTTGATGATTTTGTACTGACTCGCCTGCAAATAATTAATCAGCCGTTGCACAAACGGATCAGCAGTAGAATGGGGAGCCTGCTCAATAATGTCTGCCGGAACCCCTGAAAAATAGGTGTCCTTTGCCATTTTGATTTTTTCCGCCAGTTCAGGACGATAGACCAACACACGATCCAATAAAATATCAGCGGCCTTTTCCGTAATGCGACGATCTTCTGTCCATAGACCTTCAAACCGTCGTGAATTGTCCGCCGCAAAACTTTCATTGCTGCCGGGAGTGACGACTTTTTCCCGACACACAAGACAACTGGCAAAATTTTCCCCAATCACAATGAGATGCCATTCATTACTGAGGCTATCCTCCGGCTCGAAGGCCACCATCTCAAATTCCTTAGAAGCATTTTTAAATTCTGTCTCCGGCGCAGCAAACACATACACCTGATCAGAGATGGCCGCAATACGACGATAACGGTTAGCCTCTTGACGGTAATAGCGCTCTTGCTGAAAACTTGCAATGACCAGTGGCGAGCCAGATCCGGCCAGCACCTGATCCTCCATGGCGTGGGATAGGGCCGTCAGAGAGGACTTAAAGTAAAGTTGTGGTTGCCCGTTGGGTACTGCGGCAAGTAATTGCTCGACAATTGAGGGGTGAGTGCTCATTGAAAAATGCTGTGATCCTTTGGGATATCGCCGAAGATTTGGCATTCTGACACGGGAATCAACCTGATTATCCTTGATTCCCTACCATTGATCAATTTTTAGTGAACATTTTTGCCTAGGTGGTAATCTTCGCTTCTGGCAAGTCTGGCAGAATTCGCATTCGTGCATATTTCAATCCGGTCACTCCTTGTAATGGTTCGACTGTACCGGATTCAACTTCTGTGTCTAGCCATTTCTCCCGCTGTAAATAATGGACATATTGCCGATATTGATCCCATTCGTCGTCGGTGGAATACACAATTGTCAACATACCGGGCTGGGTAATGCGGCTTTTTGTATTGAGATCGCGGCCTTTGTCGATGCGTTTTTTTACGATTTCGTAGCGGGTATCTTTGCTGCCGCGCACATCGAAGCTTTTTTCGGTTTGTTCGTCGTGGTAAATGTCGATAGTAATGTCTTGGATGAGCACCAAATGAGTTACTTCGATAGTGGTGTCGTAGTCATTTTTTAGCTGGAGGCAGGTGCGGGCACAGTCACACACGGCGCGGATCTGTTCGTAGCGTAGGGCATGGAGATGAAAGGGGGAAAAGCTGGGGTTAATAGCTGCACCGCAATAGATCATGTGGTCAATGCCATCGGTGACTTCGACATCGCAGTAATGGGGAATGATTGCCTGCATTTTCTGTTGCCAGTACTCCCATGTTTTGCGTAGGCGACTGGTAATGTCGTGGATCATGTAGTCGTAATGTTCACGGGCTGAGCAAGCAGAGCCTTGGGAATTGTCGCAGGCGGCTTTATAGGTGGCGATCGCCTTGGGGACTTGACCTTTTAGGGTTTGAAAATAGTCAAAATAGATCTCAAGATGTTGCCGTAGATACTCGATTGCCGTCACTTCGTCTTCGACATGAATACCTTCCGCGAGACGTTGGGCTTTTTCGGTGATATTGAGGTGGAGCTGCTGTAAAAACGAAATATTTTGTTGTTCTAAAACGGCATCAATCACGGCGATCGCCAAAGTATATTGCTCTAGTAGATCCCTTTGCACTGCGTGGTTGCGTTCCTCAGAAGAACCACGAATATCCGAGATGCCATACATGGGATAGACTTTCTCGAAAATAATCGGAGCCGGCGGCAAGCCCCAACTACGACGTTCTGCCTCTTCGCGGAAACGCCATTCCACAGACGGGTGAATATGATTAAAGGGCAATTGATTCGCCGTACGCAGAGCCGTTCTTAAAGCGGGAATCAGTTTTTGGCCGTGGCTAATATCTAGGTGGTCAAAATTATTGCGGCGATCGCTGAGCATGACCACCATGCCCATCAACTGCTGCGTGTCGCTATTTTCCTGCTGGCACGCTAAAACCAACGGAATGAGCAGCATAGAACGGATACCTTGGCTGACCAGTTTCTTCTCAAACTCCGTAACACAATGGGATTTGAGATCCGGTACATTCAGGACATGATTGTGGGATGCCGCCTGCAAAAAATGAGAATTATCAAGGGAATGCAGGGAAGAAAGCGTCGTTTGCCGAATTCTGCCGTTTTTAATGCGATACAGTTTGATTTTTTCGTGTTGGACACTGAGCAAAATGCCCCCATGGGAGCGAAAGAGCGATTTCATCTGCTGGGTCAGACTTTGAAATTTCTCTTCCTCAAAAATCGACTCGCGATCAACAAGGGAGGCAATTAAACGCTGCAGTAATTCACGGTTTGTAACATCTAACCCTTCCCATAGCCACTGACCCGTCACTTTGTAATTATCAAGATTCAGATGTTGCTCCCATTCGGGGTACAGCACAATATCTTCAGGAGCAATACTCCGGAGACCAAAACCAGCGAATTCATCGAGGTCGGGATTTATCCGCTGGACATGGAGATGCTGCGATCGCAACCAAAACTGAATGTAGCGAGGTTCGGTCGTTCCAGTTGGCCGAAATGTGGCAACTAAAGGTTCATCGAGGAAGCGCCAACGATCATGGCAAATACCATAGACATCCCGCAGTACGAGGGGCAATAAATGACGGCGGTATAGCTGTTCGGGGAAGTTGTCGTCCACATCTGCGAGTAGATCAAAAATGCAGATATTTTGATGATTTAGCGGTAACTGCTGTTGATCAAGGCCTGTCAGTGTTTCAAAGGCATGATTAATTTTTCTCAGCACAAAGGAGCCGGGTTCAAGGACTGCCATGAGTAATTTACTGTGTTTATGCAGTAGGTCGTGCCAAGAAATATTTTGCCCAGCAAAATCGGCGGCAATATTGAACGGATCACTCAGGGGATTGTCGACGAGTAAAAGAGGTTGGTCTTCCATGAAAATTGCTTCTGCGATGGGGCCATTGACTTCCGGATGGGACTGTTTGTTCACGCGGTACACCCATAAGACATTCCCCGAATTTGTCCCTAGTTTGATATCTCTACCATAGTCAAGGATTGGGTAAATGTCCGTTGATCTCAGTCACAGGGAAGCGAGTTTTAAGGGCACAAAAGACACTTTTGAGTATTTGATATTTGAATGGGCCATTGCTAGGGGCGGTGCGGGAACCGCCCGATAACTGTCGCAACTGACCGATTACTCTTCAACGACATTTTGTGAAGATGCTAGTTTGCTAAAAAATTGGTTGGCAATGGCGGTTATTTTTTGGCAAATTTTTCTCGGTTTGCTTTGTCTTTCCCTGCTGGGTGTTTCCCGAAATGCTCTTCTGGGCTAGGTGTTCGGTGTGATTCGTTCGTTTAGGAGGCGATCGCCTCAAAGAGTTCTGCATAGGGTTTTTCGGGGGCTTTTTCGTCGGTGACCGCTTCAATAACTTGATCAAGCGTATGGGGATCACCAAGGGCTGCGACACAAATTTCGGCGACAAGCTGACGGGGAATACGCCCTTCAAATAGGGTATCTGCCCCTGAAACCACAACCGGGGCAATTTTTTCTGTGCTTAAACCACCGGGGCGCACAATTGTATATTTGAGGGAACTTCCAATGAGATATTCTTCTGCTTGTTTTTTCCAGAAAAGTACTAAGCCAAAGATATTGAGGGGATGGAAAAACTTAGAGGTGCATAGGGAAGTGACGAGGATAAATTGCTTTATGCCTTTGGCTTCGGCTACATCGATGAGATTTTTGGTGCCGACATAATCGACTTGGTAAAATCCAGCGATATTAAGGCTAGGACGGGAGGCTGCAGCGGAAATTACATAGTCACAGTCGGCGATCGCCACCTCTAGAGTTTCTTTTTTCTGCAAATCTGCGACGACATAATCCACATTGGCCGGGAGGATTTCCTTCGCTTTTTCCAGATCCCGAACCATCGCTCGCACTGCAATATTGCGCTTTACCAGTTCTTTTACGATTAGACGACCCGTTTCTCCCGTTGCACCAGCCACCAAAATTTTCATCTCAAAGCCTCTTTTGTTACAAAAAGTTAAAATAAAGTCCTGTTAAATATAACGAATCGGTATTCCTAGGGATGCAACTTTGTAGAAAAGCAGGCATGATTTTAGGTACAACGAGTGTATTCCTTGTTTTGTAATTTTTATGGGCGTTTCAGAATCTTCGTCTTCTGCTACAGATATAACCAAGCATAGTGATGGCTTTCCGCCAATGCATTTCCAGACTCATTACAAGGGCATTATGCTGATGTACGCGGCTCCTGAGGTGGTGACAGACTATCTAAATTGCCATAGCGGTTGGTTTTGCCGTTGCGCTCACCCGATGAAAGTAGAACCTTTTACCGAAAAAGGCTACATCCTCACTGTGGGTAAATTTGGCAATTTTGGCTATGAAGTGGAGCCAAAGATCGCTGTGTTGCTGGACCCACCGGTTGAAGCAAATTACAAAATGTACAATGTGCCGATTCCTGATGAGCCTTATCTGGGCTATGCGATTGATTATCAGGCGGCAATGCAGCTGAGTGGTACGACCTGGGACGCGGCCATTCACAATGTTAAAAAGGCTGAAAAGCTATTCGGCGATCGCCCGATTCCCCAGCACATCACCCAAGTCGATTGGCAACTAGACCTGAATGTGACTGTTCAGTTTCCTAAATTTATTTATAAACTTCCCCGCAATGTCCTCAAATCTACCGGCGATCGCCTCCTATCCAGCATTGTTGCCCAGATTTCCCCGCGATTAACCGTAAAAGTGCAGCAAGACTTTCACCGCACCTTAAATCTGCCGAGGCCCCCCAAGAGTGCCAGCGCCTGTACCTTTATTCCCCGCGATAGTGCCCCTGAGGTCGTCCCACCAGTTCCCCAACAAAAAGAGGACATTGACCCAGCCAATGCCCCCACTCAACATATTGCGTTGTAAAAAAACTCGTTATCAAAGGAACTCTTTTGCCACAGAAGCTATTACATCCGACCAATAATATTGATCACAATGTCCATACCAGAAACCGCTTGCCAGCCAAATAAACCAACAAGGACTGTATTTAAACCGATGTGAGAAATACGTGCTAGCTCATTACCCCGTTGCATATAGGGGGTGAGAGCTGCGGACACAGCAATGATACCAGTCATGATCAAACCAACAATCAGGTGGGGACCAACAAAAAGCTTACCGTTGTTGATGTAGGTCACGGCCATGCCACCGAGAGTCCCAAGCACCATTAAGGCCAGTAAAACAGAACCGATTTGGTGATGCTTTAAATTAAACTGTTTTTTGATCAGTTCTTTGCGGACTTCTTTTTCCGCAGAGCGAGTACGGCGAATTTGAACGCCGAGGTACATGGCGTAAATTGTGAGACCAAACAGTACCCACATCATGACAGGGTGACCAAACTGAGACCAAACTTTAACGGATTCTGGAATAGCCATGGTGATTATTTTTTTCCTCAAGGTGTGTTGCAAATCTTTATAAAAGTTAACTCATCCCCTCCGCAAATGGAAATGATCTGTTGGGTTTGGCCGGGGGATCTGGGGTGCGATACTGATAAGCAAGCCTTTTGAGGGAGTTTAAATTTTGTTATGAATGTCGCGGGTCATATTTTGCTCTGCCAAGCAATTCGCCAACAGGAGGTGGAAACGGCACGACTGATTTTAGGGAAGGGGGTCGATGTGAATGGTCTGGATGGCGATCGCACGAGTCCTTTGATGTATGCCAGTCAGAATGGGAATTCAGAGCTTGTTAATTTGTGTTTGGGGGCTGGGGCAAAGGTCGATCTGGTCGGTCGCCATGGTTTAACGGCTTTAATGGTGGCGGCCATGGCGCAGCAAGAGTGGGTGGTGGAGCGTCTATTGCTTGCTGGGGCGAAGGTCAATCTGGTCAATGAAGATGGTACAACGGCTTTGATGGTGGCGGCCTATAAAGGTTCTGTTGAGATTGTCGAACAACTTTTAGCTGCTGGGGCAACGCTAAATCAAAGTGATCGCGACCAAGATACAGCGCTGAATTTAGCCATTCAAGGTAGACACCCGGCGGTTGTGCGACTGTTGCTGACCAAGGGGGCTAATCCTTATCAAGGGTATGGCAGTTTGGTTTTGGCGGTATCGGAACGGGCGATCGCCTGTGTAGATGTTTTATTGGCGTTCGGTGTAAATCCTAATTTACCGAGTAGTGATGGCCGCACACCACTCATGCATGCTGCGATGGCGGGCAGTGTCGATATTGTTGAAAAGCTCCTCGCTGCGGGGGCGGAGGTGGATTTTAGTGACCTGAATGGTGATACCGCCCTAATTTTAGCGATTGAGCAGGGAGATGAGGCGATCGCCGCCAGACTCTTGGCTGCTGGGGCAACCTTTACCCAAACTGAAAGCCTATTGCCACTCGCTGCCCTGTCTGGTTGTGTGCCCTTGGTGCAATTTTTATTGTCCCGTTCCCTCGCCATTGATAGTCAAGATGAATCCGGTGATACCGCCCTCCATGCTGCTGCCCTCGAAGGTTATCGCGACATGGTGCATTGTTTAGTCGATGCGGGCGCAAGGGTTGATGTGGTTAATGTCCAAGGTGACACACCATTACTCATTGCCGTCTATCAGGGTCATGGGGCGATCGCCGCAACATTGTTAGATAATGGCGCTGATATTAACTTTAGCAATGACGGTGAAACAGCCCTAACCATTGCCGTGAAAGAAAAACATAACAATCTCATTGAATTGTTGATCGACCAAGGTGCTAATCCCAATCAACGATTTGCCAAGGGAAAAACATTACTCATGCAGGCCGCAGATCAAGGAAATTTATCCCTAATGAAAACCTTGATTGCCGCTAAAGCCGATGTCAATGCCCGCGATGATTTTTGGGCGACACCCCTAATGTGGGCAGCCCACCGAGGGTTTACTGACGCAGTTCAGTTACTGCTTGACCATGCACCGGATTTGGATTTAAATGCCACCAACAAACGTGGTGATACAGCCCTAAAAATTGCCCAATTTAATAAATGTGAGGCGATCGCCGCACTGCTCAAACAAAAAGGAGCCTCTAGCTGAAGCTCCTAAAAATACGTTGAGATCAATACATACAACGTTTTTGTGGCGATCGCCGATCCGATAGCACCCTATTCCGCCACAGTGGTATTAAGAAACTCCTCAATTTCGAGACTCTCTGCCACATGGGGATTCGCATCAATGGGAGCCTCCGGTGGATTGGCATGGCGAGCATCCGTAATCCACCAATCAAGGGCTGTTTCCTGGAGATCGATCGTCGCACCCGTTTTATCAACGCAATAGCGGCCAAACACCAATTTATCCTTGATTCTGACACCAGAACCAAGGCGAGAATATTCAAAGACCACACTACTTTCGACCGTTGCGCCAGAACAAATCCAACAACTAGGGCCAATCATTGTCGGGCCAACAATTTTGGCACCATCTTCAATGCGTGTCATGCCACCAATGTAGACGGGGCCTTCAATGTCAACTTTGTCCCAGTCGACAGCCACATTTAAGCCAGTGTATACACCGGGTTTGACTTCAATACCCGGAATGGGAACATTTTTGACCTTGCCCTGAAGAACATCTTGGATGGCCTGCCAATAGTCGGGCACTTTACCGATATCTACCCACTCAAAATCCATATCGAGGGCATAAAACGGCGCTTTACTTTCGACGAGTTTGGGGAATAGCTCACCACCAATATCAAATTCACAGTTGGGCGGAATGTAATCAATCACCTCTGGCTCAAAGATGTAAATACCGGTATTAATCTTTGTGCTCAGGGCTTCTTCGACGGAAGGTTTTTCTTGGAAGCTGAGAATACGGTCTTCGTCGTCGGTAACCACAACGCCGTAGCTGGGCACATCTTCGAGGGGTACAGATTTGGTAATGACCGTGGCGATCGCCCCCTTTTCGCGATGCCATTTCACCGCTGCCGTGAGGTCAAGATCAATTAACGCATCACCACAGAGCACAATAAAAGTGTCATCAAAGAAGGGATTAAAATCTTGGATTTTACGTAGGCCGCCAGCCGAACCAAGGGCATCACCCTTAAGATCACCATCCTCAATACTGCCTTCAAAGGAATAGGCGAGGTGTACCCCATAGCGCTGACCATCTTTAAAATATCCTTCGATCTCATGGGCGAGGTGGCTAACATTTACCATGATCTGGTCGAAACCATGCTCCACCAGCAGATCAAGCAAAAATTCCATCACGGGTTTTTGTAAAATTGGAATTAGTGGCTTGGGGATTGTGTAGGTGATGGGGCGTACCCTTGTGCCCCGGCCCGCTGCCAGAATCATGGCTTTCATGAATATTGTTGTCCTCGAATGGTTCGTGAATGGTAGGTCGGTAAGTTGTGAGTTAACGCACTCTATGGGTGACACCCATTGTAAATAGTAGTTATTTTACCTAAAGCTGTAGTTTTACTTAGGTGATTTGACGCACAGATTCGGGGGTTATGCCTTTTGGTAGAAGGAGTAGGCGATCGCCTTTAGGGAAAATTCGGCATAGGATATAAAGAACAAGTGTTTTAACTTTTAGCTCATGGCGATTAAACGTAGCCAAGGAAATCCTGCCCCGAAACAGAGTAAATCGAGTCAGAAATCAGCGCGCGATCCCCTCACTAGCGGTCAAGCTTTACCGACGGAAACAGATCAATCTACGTCAGAAGATCGCATTCGTCCCCAAACTTTGGCAGATTATCTCGGACAAAGGGATCTCAAAGAAGTCCTCGGCATTGCGATCGCCGCCGCAAAATCTCGCCAAGAACCCCTTGACCATATGTTGCTCTACGGGCCACCGGGATTGGGTAAAACAACCATGTCCCTCATTTTGGCGGCAGAAATGGGCGTAAAGTGCAAAATTACGGCAGCACCAGCCCTAGAACGCCCCCGCGATATTAGTGGTTTACTCGTGGGTTTGGAAGCGGGCGATATTTTATTTATCGACGAAATTCACCGCCTCAACCGTATGGCAGAAGAGCTACTTTATCCGGCGATGGAGGATAGTCGTCTTGATATCACCATTGGTAAAGGTGTCAGTGCGAGAACCCGCAGTATTCCCCTCAAACCTTTTACTTTGATTGGGGCAACGACAAAAATTGGGTCACTAACGTCGCCATTGCGGGATCGTTTTGGGTTAATCCAACGCTTGCGCTTCTATGAGGTGGATGAGTTGGTTGCCATTGTGCATCGTAGTGCCAAAATTCTTGATCAGCCGGTGACAGAAGCTGGGGCGATCGCCATTGCAAGACGGGCGCGGGGAACCCCACGCATTGCTAATCGTTTGCTCAGAAGAATTCGAGATTATGCCCAAGTCAAGGGCTTTGCTGAGATTAATGATGAAGTGGCGGCAACGGCAATGGATTTATACAACGTTGATCCGCTGGGTTTAGATTGGACAGATCGTCTCATCCTTGACACTATGATTAGTCATTTTGGCGGTGGCCCTGTGGGTTTGGAGGCGATCGCCGCCGCCACTGGCGAAGACAGTAAAACCATCGAAGAAGTGTATGAGCCGTATTTATTACAAATTGGTTTTTTGAGCCGGACACCCAGGGGACGAGTGGTTACTGATAATGCCCGTCAACACCTCGGTTTGCTCGAAAATAAACCGTCCCAAGCAACCCAGTTAGATTTGCTCTAAAAACCTTCCGATTCAAATCCCTCTAGAATGTGTAGAGCATTCAAATAAACATTTAACAAAACACTATGGTTTTTTCTCCGGAAACCTCAGCCCTTGTCGTCCTTGCTGTCGCAGCGTTCGTCGTGGTGCTGTGGGGATACCAGCGATCGCAAAAAGCAGGTCGCCTAGGCTTATTGGCTTGGGGGCAATCCCTGTCGGTGACGGCACCGTGGTTTGTCTTTATCACCTGCGTCTTGCTCGGCATTAGCCTCGATACGATTGGAGTGATTATGCTCCTGGTGGCTTCAGTCGGCGCTTATATTTACCTTGGTAATTTACGGCGGGAAGCGGGACAGGCGGAAGAACTCAAGCAAAAGGCGATCGCCCGCATGCAGGACGAAGAAACCCAAGCATCACCCTCCTCCTCAACCCAGAGTGAGGAAGCCGAAGACACACCGCCGGCCATTGCCCCCATTGATCCGGAAGATTTACAGGCGATTAAGGGGATTTTTGGCATTGATACTTTTTTCTCGACGGAGTCCATTCCCTACCAAGATGGTGCCATTTTTAAAGGAAATCTCCGCGGTGATCCAGAGAAAACCCATGAGAGATTGACCCAAAGTTTAGGCGATCGCCTCGGCGATAAATACCGTTTATTTCTCGTCGAAGATCCCGAAGGGAAACCCGTTGTGATCGTTTTACCCAGCACCAACGATCCCAAAACAACCACCCTTATTCAGAAAAATCTTGCCTTAGTTTTACTCGTAGCCACCCTCGCTACGACCCTAGAAGCCCTCGGTATTTTGCAAGGCTTTGATCTATCGAGTAATTTATCCCGTTATAAAGAAGTATTACCCCTGAGTTTAGGTTTATGGGCGATCCTCGGTGCTCACGAGCTTGCCCATTGGGTGATCAGCGAAAAATATAACGTCAAACTCAGCATTCCTTTTTTCTTGCCCAACTGGCAAATTGGCGCATTCGGTTCCATCACTCGCTTTGAATCCCTTTTACCGACTCGTAATGCCCTCTTTGATATTGCGATCGCCGGGCCAATTGCTGGGGGAGCCTTATCCCTAGTGATGTTAATTACCGGTTTAGTTTTGTCGCAGCCTAACAGTCTGTTTCAAATACCCAGCCAATTTTTCGGTGGCTCTATCCTTGTGGGCAGCCTAGCCAAACTTTTTATGGGAGATGCGATTCAAGCAGCCGTTGTCGCCATTCATCCCCTAACCATTTTGGGATGGCTGGGTCTGGTGATTACCGCCTTAAACCTCATGCCCGCCGGACGACTAGATGGAGGGCGTGTGATTCAGGCCATTTACGGTCGCAAAACGGCTCGCCGTACAACCTTAGCAACGCTAATTATTCTAGGCATTGTGGCTTTATTTAATCCTTCAAATCCCATTCCTCTATATTGGGCATTAATTATTGCTTTTATTCAACGTGATGCAGAGCGTCCGAGCCTAAATGAACTGATCGAACCCGACGATAACCGTGCCCTCCTTGGTTTGGCCGCATTGTTGTTTATGTTGGTGACTTTGATTCCCTTGAGCCCTAGTTTGGCGGGTCAGTTAGGTATCGGTTGATCTGAATTGGGCTTTGTGAAAATGAAGCGGTGAAGGGGAGAGCAAGGGACAGGGAGATTTTTGTATTGAAACAGTTGTAGATGTCCAGAAGGCGAGTTTCAACTCATGCCTTGTGTCTCCGTATCACCTTCTCTCCGTATCACCTTCTCTCCGTATCACCTTCTCTCCGTGTCTCCCATTCTTTCGAGAATTAATGCCTGACCCTTAACTCAAACTATCCCTCGCTAGAATGGAATTGTTAGTTTTAAACAGTCGCTCAAGCTTCAAGAAGAGGACTAGACATTATGACAACTGCACCGAATGAGTTTTGGGATGAAGGTTGGTTTGCGCCGCAACAAACATTAGACCAAGAGTTAATCACCCAGCTCAATTTTGTCCCCGGCCTGCGAGAAGCTTTAATCGTGCGCCAAGTCCATGCCCTCGAACATGCAACGGTGTGGATGTTAACGGAGATTGCGGAACAGTTCCCCGCAAAATGGCGACAGGGCTATGCTGAGCTGGGCGGTATGTCTACAGAAAATGGTTTTTATCTCTATGGCGCAGTTGACAAAGTAGATCTGTATCGGGCAGTGGCCAATGCTGGCGATCGCCTCCGTAATGGTGAGTGGCATTTAGCAGTTCATCCCCGGTGTGGCACAAATCTTTCCGTGGGTTTATTCTTAACCGCTGGTTTAGCCGCTGGTGCATCTTGGCTTTTGCCTAAAGATCCCTTGTCTCAATTAATCGGTATGGGCACTGCTGCGGCGACTGCAATGGCGATCGCCCCCGAAGTGGGACGCTATGCCCAGCGTTACCTCACCACCTCAATTCCCTTTAACTTAACAATGATGGAAATCGAGGACAGTACCGATATTGCGGGGAATCAGAGCCATTTTGTCCGATTACGCTGGCAGGATGCGCAATAAAACTTAAACTCGGCGATCGCCAGAAAACCACATTCCGATAGTACGCTGTTATCTAAGTCTAATTACTTTTTTAGTATCGCTTTAAAGGAAAACAATCATGGCTATTGAACGCGGTTCCAAAGTTCGCATTCTTCGCAAAGAATCCTATTGGTACAAAGACGTTGGCACAGTTGCCAGCGTTGACAAGAGTGGCATCATTTACCCCGTGATCGTCCGTTTCGACAAAGTAAACTACAACGGTTTTAGTGGTAGTGCTGGCGGTCTCAACACCAACAACTTTGCAGAGCACGAGCTTGAAGTTGTTAAGTAAGATTTCACTCGCTTTTATTTCTGACATCAAATTCAATTTTCCGACATCGTCTTCAGCAGAGGCGGTGTTTTTTATTGGCACTTCTATTTCCCGAAAGACAATGGGAAAATGAATAGAGTAGGTATTCTTACAAAAGTAAATAAGATTTCCGACTCATATCCTTCCTTGGGGAAGGTGCCGAAGGCGGAAGGGGTTTCAGAGGGTTACGTAGCTCATCGAAACCCACCCCTAGCCCCTCCCAAGAGGGGAACTTCAGACCCATTGTTAAGAACCTCAGTAAACAAAACATCTATATAAAAGGATTAACCCTGTGACCGTTCGCGTTCGTATTGCCCCTAGCCCCACTGGCAACCTCCACATTGGTACAGCCAGAACAGCCGTCTTTAACTGGCTTTTTGCCCGCAACCAAGGCGGTACATTTATTCTCCGTGTTGAAGATACAGATACCGAGCGATCGCGCCCCGAATATACCGAAAACATTAAATCCGGTCTAGAGTGGCTCGGCATGACCTGGGACGAAGGCCCCTTCTTCCAAACTCAACGCCTCGATCAATATAAAGCCGCAATTCAAACGCTTCTAGATAAAGGCTTAGCCTACCGTTGCTACTGCACTCCCGCAGAACTGGACGAGATGCGGGAAAAACAAAAAGCAAATAATCAAGCGCCCCGCTACGATAACCGCCACCGTAATTTAACCGATGAAGAGCGCAACGCCTTTGAAGCAGAAGGTCGTACCGCCGTGATTCGGTTCAAAATTGACGATGGTCAACAAATTATTTGGCAGGATCTTGTGCGGGGCAAGATGTCTTGGCAAGGGAGTGATCTCGGTGGTGATATGGTGATCGCAAGAACCCCGGAAGGTGATGAAGCCTTTGGTCAGCCCCTCTATAACCTCGCGGTAGTTGTTGACGATGTGGATATGCAAATTTCCCACGTCATTCGCGGGGAAGATCATATTGCGAACACTGCGAAGCAAATTTTGTTGTACGAAGCGCTCGGTGCAGCAGTGCCTGAGTTTGCTCACACACCTCTAATCCTGAATCAAGATGGCCGCAAACTTTCCAAGCGTGACGGTGTGACCTCTGTGGATGATTTCCGCAAAATGGGTTTTACAGCGCCTGCTCTGGCAAATTACATGACCTTGCTTGGTTGGACTGCGCCAGATTCGACTCAGGAAATTTTTACCCTCGATGAAGCGGCTAAAGTTTTCTCTCTTGAGCGGGTCAATAAAGCTGGTGCAAAGTTTGATTGGGATAAGCTGGATTGGATTAACTCCCAGTACCTCCACCATATGCCTGTGAGCGAATTAACAGATTTACTTGTGCCCTATCTCGAAGAGGCAGATCTTGGGGAATATCTCGGCGATCGCCCTTGGTTAGAGTCATTAACTGAATTGGTGCAGCCTAGCTTGACTCGTTTGACTGATGTTGTGGCAGAAAGTGAATTACTCTTTGGCAACACCATTGAGCTAGACGAAAAAGCAACTAAGCAACTTCAAACAGAAGGTGTGGCAACGGTTCTGCAAGATGTTCTGAAGGCTATTCAAGAAACAGGTGAGCTAGATGTCGATGGTTGCAAAGCGATCATTAAAGATGTGACCAAAGCCCACGGCGTGAAAAAAGGTCTTGTGATGAAGTCCCTCCGTGCTGGTCTAATGGGTAAGCTCCAAGGTCCGGATCTGATGCAGTCTTGGGTTCTTCTCCATCAGAAAGGCTGGGACGGCGATCGCCTCACCCAAGCCCTTGGTTCAATTTAATGTGCCGCAAAAAATAGTGCCTCTCAAAAATGGGAGGCACAAAAGATCACATTGTCAAAACTGAAAAATACTCAAGTTGCTAGGTGGGTACAGCTTCACCGGGTCGTAGCATGGCCCATTTACCATCTTCGCGGGAAAAACTTTGGCAACCGACCACGTCCCATTCCATTTCAATCACTTCACCCTCAGAGCGAATATTGACATTAATCGTGGGTTCTTTCGGCTCAAATGTGGGATTTTCCGTTAGGTGAGGCTGTTGATGTTGAGTTTCAACCACATGGTATGTCTGACATCGATCCACATATTCACAGTTAATACAAATACACATGCTGTGCCTCACTGAAATCCATGTTTTTTCAGTATAACGATTTTGCTGAAAACCAGAATTATGGCATTAAATTTTTTGTATTTCTCCCATAAAAATATTTTGAGGCGATCGCCCTGAGCTTTGAGCATTTAGCCCAACAAATTAGTACGTCTCAAAAGTACCCAGGGGACAAGCTAAATAATTGGTCGCCTCGTCGAAAAATGGCAGTGAAGGAACTGGGCCACCCGGTTCAGATTTCTCACACAAAATAGTAATTGTTGAGGGGAACTCACTGTCAAAATCATCGTAAACATGGGTCGCCCCCACAATATGGTAACCCTCCGGAGATTTGGCGATCGCCTGGGAAGTCACAAGGCTTGGATTTTGCAATGTCATAGTGTAGCTATAGGCATCCGTCTCTGGCGATAACCCAATCTGCAAGGACTCAATATTGTCAGTAAAACGCTTATTTTCTAGCCAAAAATCCTGTTGCGCTCGATTAATCGCACCTAAATTATCAAGAGCCTCGATCACCTGATTTTCTGCATTCACCTCTGCACAAGTTTCCTGCATCATGGCGAACTGCTCCTGAGATGCCTGAAGCATGCCGGGAACATCAAGGGTCTGAATATCATTCAGGGAGCCAATCGTGTTGGGATTAAGTAGGGCAAGACTAACCTTGGTATTTTCATTGAGGATGGCCGCCTCTAGGCGAGACATATCATCACACTGCTGCCCCGAGTCAAACACAGCAAACATATCCTCTAGATCTAGTTCCTGGGGCGCGAGGGGGAAACGATAGGCCACTAAATATTCTTTGCCACCCATCTCCGTCGTCTCACCTTGGGTAAAGTAGGTATTGCCATAGACATTGGTGATCCCAAACAAGCTAAACCAAGTTTGCATGAGATCTGCAAATTCATACTGCCCAGCAATGCGAAACTGCCGCCAGGAGCCATCTAGTTCTCCTAAACTTAAATCTAGAGGCAGCTCAGAATCCTCGGTGAAAGGATTAGCAGACACGCTATTTCTCTCGCTTTGTATCGCCGCCGGGGCGATCGCCATCGTGCTAGCGAAACAAACAGTCAATATTCTTTTCCAAGCAATCCAAGACATCATTTTTTTTATAGAACTCTGATAATTATTAGCCTTATTCTTCTTATTTTTGTAAAAACGGTCAACATAATCTGCACTTAGCAATGATTTGTATTGGACTGGGTGACCTGTAAGTTTTTTTGAGTCAAAGCATGCCAACAATCATCAGTAATCATTTCAGCTTCACAGAAACTTTAAAAACCTACTTTTCGAGCAGCAATCATCGGCACTTTAGTGGGATTTTTCACACAAAAAAACGACAGGTTATACCTGCCGTCACACTTCGAATTCAATGACCCGACATAGCTCCTGACTAAATAATTTAGTTCTAAAAGAGCTATTTAAAAGATATTTAAACCTAAGCGCCGGGAGCCGCAGGCTCAGAAGGAGGAGCATCCTCAGCATCAGCAGCGAGAACAGGTTCAGCATCCATCTTCATGGTCAGATAACGAATGACAGATTCGTTGAAACGCATGTCACGCTCGTAGGTTTTAATCTGGCTACCGTCAGCTTTGAAGTTGACTTGGATGTAGATGCCATCGTTGAAGTTTTGGATCGGATAGGCCAAGTGACGCTTACCGCGTACTTGAACTTGTATGTCAGTAGCACCAGACTCTTGCAACATAGTCTTGTACTTTGTGGAGGCTTCTTGTACTTGCTCTTCGCCAATGTCTGGGCGCAAGATGTACATTAATTCGTAGTTATTGCTCATTAAATAATTTTTTCCTTGTGGACAGGGGGCTACTTGGTTATCTGAAAAAATTCACAAAATATTGTTGATTTCTTCGAATTTATTTGAGTAGCAAGGATATAGAATTCTACTATACCTTGCACCTCTTTGGATATTGCTTCTGTAAGCCCCCTTGTTTTGTGGGATTTCTCCAGTATGCTGGCACGGGTGAGGCTCTTTTTTTTGTAAAGGTTGGTTCAGATTTTTGCTATGGCGCAACGTTATGTCCGGATTCAAACTCGCCAAGGGCAGGTGTATTATGGTGTGCTTTGTCTAAATCGCGAGGTAAAGGTTCTCGACGCGCCTGCTTGGCTCGGTGGTCAGGTGACGGAAATGACGATTGAGCCGGATAGTTATAAAATTTTGCCTCCTTGTGCGCCTTCTAAGGTGATTGCAGTGGGTCGCAATTTTGTGGGTCATGCGTCGGAGCTGGGGAATGAGGTGCCGACGGAGCCGTTACTTTTTCTCAAGCCTTCGACGACGATTATTGCCCATGAAGAAAATATTGTTTATCCGTCCCAGTCGAATTGGGTTGATTTTGAAGGGGAGCTGGCTTTGATTATCGGCGATCGCACATTCCACTGCACCCCGGAAGAAGCTCATACCAAGATTTGGGGCTACACGATCGCCAATGATGTGACGGCGCGAGATTTACAGAAAAAAGACGGTCAATGGACGCGGGCGAAGGGCTTTGATACATTTTGCCCATTGGGCCCATGGATTGTGCGGGAACTGAGTCCAGAAGCGAAATTGCAGACTTATATTAACGATGCGCTGGAACCTCACCAGTCAGCTTCCGTGTTGGATATGGTGTTTTCGGTGACGGAGTTGGTGAGTTATATCTCCCATGTGATGACGCTATTGCCGGGGGATGTGGTTTTGACGGGGACACCTTCTGGGGTGGGGAAAGTCAATATCGGCGATCGCATCCGGATTGCCATTGAGGGCATTGGCGAATTAGAAAATACCGTTGTTGCCCCAAAACAGTAAGTGCGGAAGAATATCCCGTAAAATTTACTCCACAATTATTCCTAACAAATTATTGGATCTGCCAGAGCCTATGTCCTTTGTTTCTCGCCTTGCCGTCAGCATGTCGCTTATTTCTTTGTTGGGGTTAGCTGCCTGTGGTGGCACTCAAACTTCTCCGGGAATCCAGACAAATACTGAAGATACCTCGACTTTAAAACTTCTGTATTGGCAAGCGCCGACTATTCTAAATCCCCATCTCTCGACGGGTTTTAAGGATTGGGAAGCGAGCCGCATTACGCTAGAGCCTCTGGCAACCTTTAATGAAAATAGCGAATTAATTCCGATTTTGGCGGCGGAAATTCCGAGTGTCGAAAATGGCGGTGTTGCAGCAGATGGTTTATCGGTGACGTGGCAGCTTAAGCCTGATATTTTATGGTCTGACGGCGAACCCTTTACCGCTGAGGATGTGGTCTTCACCTATGAATGGGCGAGTAATCCTGATACTGGCGCGACCAGTTTAGGGATTTTTGAGGTGGTCGAGAAGGTCGAGGCGATTGATGAGCTGACCGTCAAGGTTACTTTTAAAGAGGTGACACCGTCTTGGTTTGGGGTGTTTGTCGGTAGTGAGGGAATGCTGTTACCGAAGCATAAATTTGAAGATTACCAAGGGACTGAAGCAAGAACGGCTCCGGCAAATTTGATGCCTGTGGGCACAGGAGCCTATCGGGTGGTGGAATTTAAGCCCGGTGATGTGGTGGTTTATGAAAAAAATCCGAATTATCGTGAGGCGGAGACGGTTGGGTTTGAGCGTCTTGAGCTAAAGGGCGGTGGTGATGCAACTTCGGCGGCGCGGGCTGTGTTGCAAACGGGCGATGCGGATTTTGCCTATAACCTCCAAGTGGAATCGAAAATTCTGGATGAGCTGAGTCAAGGGGGACAGGGTGAGGTGGTTGCTAATTTTGGTTCCCTTGGTGAGCGCATCATTATTAATTTCACCGACCCCAACAAAGAAACGGCTGAAGGTGAACGTTCTAGCACCGAATTTCCTCACCCATTTTTGACGGATATTAAGGTTCGGGAGGCGATCGCCACAGCTATTGATCGAGACACAATCACCGAAGAGCTTTATGGGATTACAGGCAAAGCTAATGCCAATTTTGTGGTGAACCCGCCGGAATTGGTTTCGCCCAACACCAGCTACGAATTCAATCTCGAAAAAGCCAATGCTTTGCTGGATGAAGCGGGCTGGGTGGATAGTAATGGCGATGGCACACGGGATAAAGATGGCGTGGAAATGAAAATGGTTTTTCAGACTTCCGTAAATCCCTTGCGGCAAAAAACTCAGGCGATCGCCAAACAAAACTTACGGGAGATTGGCATTGATCTGGAACTGAAGAGTATTGACGCTAGTGTCTTTTTCTCAGGAGATCCTGCCAATGCAGACACGGCAGAAAGATTTGTTGCTGATCTGCAAATGTTCACGACTGGCAATACCAACCCTGATCCGCTGCCCTATTTAAAACGCTATACCTGCAGCCAAATCCCGACTATGGAAAATAGTTGGACTGGCGATAATTACGCCCGCTATTGTAATCCTGACTATGACGAGCTTTGGGCAGCGACTAATAAAGAACTCGATCCAGAAAAACGGCAGGCCGCCATTATTGAAATGAATGATTTGCTTGTGAATAATTTTGTGGTAATTCCCCTCGTGCATCGTGCGGAAACAGCTGGGGTTAGCAATAACTTATCGGGTGTTTCCCTCACGCCATGGGATATGAATACTTGGAATATTGCCCAATGGAAAAAGGCTTCGGAAGCCACCGAGTAATAAAAATGAGATGACGGGGCGATCGCCAAACCAAAAATCCCCGCGTCCCCCGAATCTCCCATTCTCCGCGTCTCTCCCTACGCTTTTAGAAAACTCACAAGAGCCTGAAGTTTGTCCCACGCTGCGCCACTGGCAATGACTTCTTTTGCTTTGGCGATACCTGCGGCATGATTTCCCCATTCAACGGAACCCGCAACCTGAAGGGCAAGGGATGCATTAAGCGCCACCACATCGGTTTGGGCTTTTGTCGCTTTACCTTGGAGGACGTTAGTAAGAATTTCTTGGTTAACAGGAATATCGCCACCTTTCAAGTCTGCGAGGGGAACAGAGGTTAAACCTAATTCTTTGGGATCGAGGGTGATGGTTTTTACGTCATTGCCATTCACCGCCGTCAAATCTGTTAAATCGCCTAAGCCTGCTTCATCAAGTTTCTCGCGACCATGGAGCACCATTGCTTTTGTTGTGCCTAGCTGCTGGAGGGCGATCGCCATCCGTTCGATAAATTTCGGATCATAGACACCAATAATTTGCCCAGTGGGTTGCAGCGGATTCACCAAAGGGCCAAGCAAATTAAACACTGTGCGGATTTTCATTTCCTGACGAATCGGAGCCACTGCCTTCATGGCTGGATGCCAGCCCCGCGCAAATAGGAACGTAATACCTACTTCATTTAGAGCCGCAGCCACTTTTTCGCTAGGCGCACCCAAATCCACACCTAAAGCTTCCAACACATCCGCCGAACCAACCTTACTTGAAGCCGAACGATTACCGTGTTTCGCGACTTTTACCCCTGCCGCAGCCGTGACAAAGGCCACAGCCGTGGAGATATTAAAGGTCGAAGAACCATCACCACCCGTACCGCAGGTATCCACAACGGGCTGATTATGATTGAGCGTTTCCTGTTGTAGCGATTGAGATTTTAAAACCCTCGCCATCCCTGTTAGCTCGTCTGCCGAAACTCCTTTCGTTTGGATCGCCGCTAAAATTGCCCCCGACAAAATCGGTGAAATCTCTTCGTTGAGCCAGCCTGTCATCAAAGTACGTGCTTGCTCTTGGTCGAGGGAAATCCCTTCGATGAGCTGTGTAAGAAAGTCTGTCCAATTGGTTGTTGTCATGGCAAAAACGCAAGCAAAAAAATTTATTCTCTCCAAAAACTTTATCGGAATTCCCAGTCATTCCGAGAATCTTTTAGAATATGCCTTGAAAAAGGTTCTTTTAGGCAATGGGCAATTTGAGGGTTATGAAGGTTTTAGTGCGAATCGCATGTTTATCTTTGATGGTGTTATGTTTATTTGTTGGATCTCCTGCCTATGCATCGAGTCCAGCGGCGACTTCGCGTTCGGCGATCGATAGTGAAGATTTTGCTAATGAAAATTTTGCTGGGGAAAGTTTCCAGGGGGCTGAATTTACTGAGGTGAATTTTCGTAATGCGGATTTAAGTGAGACGGATTTGCGAGGGGCTGTTTTTAATAGTTGTCAGCTACAAAATGCTGATTTACATGGCGCAAATATGACTAATGGTATTGCCTATCTGACGAAGTTTACTGACGCTGATTTGTCTGGTGCTATTTTCGAGGAGGCTATTCTCCTGCGTTCGACCTTCGATGGTGCAAATATTGATGGCGCTGATTTTAGTTTTGCGGTTCTTGATGGTACTCAGCAAAAGAAACTTTGTGCGGCGGCGACTGGGGTGAATCCTGTGACTGGTATTGCGACAGCGGATTCTCTCGGTTGCTAGAAACCTTGATATAAAATTATTTTCCCAAACGGATTGAGTCACTGCTCGATCCGTTTTTTGCTGATTAAATATATGGGCGATCGCCTGCAATTAAAGCGATTCAACAGTGACCAAGATTACGATTTTACCTTGAGCTTCATTTGCTTCTATAAATCACATCGCTTCCAATAGAGATTCGATTCCCTCAAATACTTGGTCAACCAAAGTGGGCAATAAGCCATCTGCCAATTCAGCAGAAATGAATGTTTTAGCTCTTACATTTTGTCTCCAACAAGTCTCAGAGAGGGCGATCGCCTCCCCATAAGTAACTATCGCTCGACCAACTTAAGTACCTACAGCCAAAACGGTAAATTACCATCTGGATCACGAGGCTTAATTCCTTTAGAAGCCATTGTGGAAATTTTGTCCGCATAGTAAGTACTGACAGGCAATCGAGGCGATCGCTCAGAACCATAATGCAAATAAGTCAATGACAACACCGAATGCACAGCGTGCTGTAAAGAAAAACCATCAAATGTTTCTACCCGAAGAGGTTGAGGCGTCGCTTTAAAACCATCAGGAAATTCAGAACTAACAACAAATGCTTCTCTATCTGATATTTGAAAAATGCTTCCTTTTGGTGCTTTCCCCACTTGCTGATTACGTATGCCATATAGTCTCGGATTACCACTCTTAATAACAGACACATAATTGAACCTTGCTTTGATTTCAGCGCCAATTTTATCTAGTGTTAACCGCTCATTTTCAGGAAACAAGCCATCACGATGAATAAGAATGTGTTTCCCTCCAAACTCTTCAGCAGGAAACAAATCATAAAGAATGTGTTCCGGCAGAATTTCTCCATCAATTACAGCGTCACGAATACTATAGTGAACCAATTCCCCTTGATTAGTATAAATACGAGTCATGGCAGCGACACTGTTAGTTCCTTGATTATTTTTCTTGCGACGACGAGACACATCCAAACCCACAATTAAATCCGTATATTCCAACGGATTTGCCAAAATATAAGGCACGCTGCCAACTTTTGCCATGACACCTAAAATGATATTGTCAAGCTTATAATTAAAGTTATAAAGAGTCTCTTCACGAATCATTTGAGACTGTAAATTATTCTGCAAGAAAAATTGCTTTAGGTCGTCGTATAACGTTCTGTCAGTAATATCATACGATGCACCTTTGGGCATTAAACAAAGAACAATATCAGGCTGATTAACTGCTAACTTAGAAACTACTTGTGAAATTTCTGTTCGAGAACATTGTTTACTGTTCAAATCTATTTGTTCTACTAACTTCAACTTATAAGGGAGTCTTCTTTTCGTTACATCTGGGTGAAAATTCTTTTTGAGAGCATCACGAAATCTATACAGATTATTTAGACTGTCACCAGTATTTTTGCTGTAATCCTTCCCTGTACAGTTTAGAATAGAAATGCTGATTACTTCCTTGCCAGTTTTTCTATATTCACCATAATTTTTAATTGTTTGCAGCTTTTTGCTAGCTTGTGAAGCTTGAATTACATGATTGCTTCCAAATAATAAGTCAAGGTCATGTCCCCAGCTTTGATGCGGCATAATGAAACAATTGTTGCTTCTTGAGTTATATGCTCTTTGTAAATAGTTTAAGTTCTGCACAAAATCCATTGCAGGCTTAAGGTATTTTATACGTTCATCCGATGGTATTTGTAACCGTTCTCGTATACCAAACCTTTCATAATCACGGTTTAAAACTCTAATTTTAAGAGCGCTGGAAATGTAGTGGTAGCCAGCATTTCCTACTTCGACAATGACTTCTTGATTGGGAGCCTCTTTAATCATTTCCTGCATTGCTGGATTTCTAGTTTGAGATAATAATCTTTGTCTTGTATTTCCTTCTCCCAGTCTGCCAATTACCTTTTTAATTTCCATAGCGTTATTAAAGGAAGGTTTGGTTATATCTAAGACATGCAATCCTTTGATATTTTGAATATCAGGATTTTTCTGTAAATAACTTGCTAATGTGCCACCATAGTCAATTTCTTGTTTAATGGATAGTGAAATTGCCGGCTGACTATGGACAACCCACGAATATATTTGATGGACAATATTGATCGAATATCTATTTTTCTGCTGCTGACTTTGTTTTAATATTGCTACAATCCGAGCGTAATGATGACGAAGTAATCCTTGTGATACAAAATCGGCAATTCCTTGATTTGTAATCAAATAGTTTTGAGAGAATTGAATACTGTCAATGCATCGATGAAATAGATCTTCATTTTGATCTTGCCATAACTGCTCCAGTGCATTATGTAGTTGAGGCTGAGAAATTTTTCGATCAGCAATAATTTTTTGGTCTGATTTGCTCCAAACCCAATATCCGCGAAATGCAGTTAGGAGTCTGTATTGTAATTTTCTTGCAACTTGGTTGCGATCAGCCTGCCCGGTGAAGTTGATTTGATAAGTGAAAAGCTGTGGTAATGCGGTTACGTCAATGGGCAAAATCTCTGCAAACAAAGTCAGGCTCATAAAATAAGGCGCAAAAACGTGATGTACGTGTAGTTGCTACAGTTTAATTGATGGTTTAGGCGATTGGTAAAGATATGGGAAACATTTTTTCTGTAGAAACAGTCGGCTTATGATACGAATTACTCAAGAACGCGGAGATTTTAAGGGTTGATAGGACGAAATTGGCTAACGGTGGCGGCGATCGCCGGATGTTTCTGGGCAATGGCTGGGATAAATCCCGTTTTGGCTCAGATATTAGAAAAAGTTGAGCTAGAAGCCAGTGATTATACAGATTTAGACCTTTGGCAGGCCGAGAGTAAAACCCAACTGATTGAGTCCATTAACCACAGTTTGACCTACCTCGACACGGCAAAATCAGCAGAGGATTATGCCACACTCGACTTGCCGCCAAAATTTTCCCGCGATAATGTGCGGCGATCGCTCCTCAGATTTCGAGAATTAGTGCAGGCTAGCAATAATCCCAACGCCTTACAACAGCAGATTCAGCAGGAATTTGATTTCTATCAATCTGTCGGCACAGATGGTTTAGGAACCGTCGACTTTACCGCCTATTTTGAACCGTCTTATCAGGCCAGTCCCGTTCGCACCGACAAGTTTCGCTATCCCATTTACCGCCGACCCTCCACCTTTGACCAATGGGAATTACCTCACCCCACCCGCGCCGAATTAGAAGGCATCGATGGAGTTGCGCCAGCCGATAGCCCATTGCTGGGACAAGAACTCGTTTGGCTACCCACTCGCCTAGAAGCCTATCTAGTACAAGTTCAAGGTTCTGCTCGCCTTCAATTGCCCGATGGCAAAGTTATGACTGTTGGTTTCCATGGCAGCACTGATTATGACTATGTCAGCCTCGGTAAAGAGTTAATTAATGACGGTGTTTTTGCACCCGAAGAATTGAGTTTGCCCAAGCTCCTCGACTACTTTGAAACGAATCCCGAAAAACTTAGCGACTATATTCCCCGCAATGACCGTTTTATTTTCTTCCGCGAAACCTTTGGGTCGCCACCCATCGGTAGCCTCAATGTTCCCGTAACTGCCCACCGTTCCATTGCCACTGATAAATCCCTCATGCCACCGGGGGCGATCGCCCTAGTTTCTACCGTGTTACCTTTCCCGACCTATGACGGTGACTGGATTAAGCTAGATCGAAATTTCTATGCCCTCGACCAAGACACTGGTAGCGCGATTAAAGGCGCAGGTCGCGTCGATATTTTCCTTGGCACAGGTGTAAATGTCCAAACAGAAGCAGGGCTTGTCAATGATGAAGGGCAACTTTTCTATTTGCTCTTGAAACAGTGATGTGAAGCTTTGCTGATGAACGAATGATCCTCAGGAAAATTAAATCCAGACATTTTAAGATGGTACACACTGGTTGTTCGCCAGAATTTTAGATGAAGTAACATGCCATTTTTCTCAGATAAAACTGTTCAGCAAGATAAAAAAAGGCGCAAGAAAAGACAATTAATTTTTCTTTCTTTAGGAGCTGGAGCTTTCATTGCAAGGGGAGCCATTTCCACTGGAAAAAATATTATCGGAGGTTTTAGCCAAGATCTTTCCGCTGAATCGGCAAAACAGGAATTGCAAGTGAATAAACAGCTTTATCAGAAAGAAGCTGGCGCTTTGATTGTGTTGGAACGTGAGCCAAATAATTTCACAGCTCTCAAAAGTTTGGCCGAAGCTCGCATGGCACTCAAAGACTACGAAGGCGCGTTGGAACCCCTTGAAAAGCTTTTAACTGCGTTTCCTAATAATGAAAATTTTTTGGAAATGCGATCGCAGATAGAACAAAATCTGAACCTAAATTCAACACCTACAGAAAATGAATAGCATCTAGAAGCATCCCTGCTGTAGAAAGAGTTTGCTATGGGCTTAGACTAGAATAGGAAAAATTTCGTCCCCATAGCACCGAGACATATGCCCTCTTCTTCAAAAAAATCAAACGCTAAAGGCAAAGGAAAATTTTGGCAGAAAGTGATTCTTTTTATCGGTGGTGGTGCATTTTTGGGAACGGCGATGCTGCCAATTATCGGAAGCTTGCTGGGTGGCAATAGTACGCCTAGTGAGGATGGGACAACGTCCCAAACTGAGATCCCTGCGGCAGAACTTCAGGCACTAGAAGAAAATTTGTTGGTGGTGCTGGAACGGGAGCCGAATAATCCGAATGCTCTCCAGAATCTAATCCGGGTTCGGTTGGAATTGGGCGATTTACAAGGGGTGATCGATCCCTTGGATAAGCTTATTACTTTGTTTCCGGAGGATCAGGTTCTGAAGGATCTCAAGGTTCAAATTGAAGAAAATATTGTACGAACGAATCCGACTGTTGTCCCGGTGGAAGAGGGTGATGGTTTAACAACGGAATCTGAGGCAATGCCTGAGACTCCAGAAACTCCTGATGAAGCTGAGAGTGAGGCTGAGGGAATGCCTGAGACCCCAGAAACTCCTGCTGATGAGTAGGTTAAGATCAAGCCTTTTCTTTGGCGATCGCCTATTTTGTTGATGTTGATTGCCTATTCCCTAAGTTCTTCTAACGTATGAATTCTCGCTCGCTGACTGCTGCTGTATTTTTACTCCTCATTGGTGGGGGATCTATTCTCCTGTTACAAAATAGTCAGCCATTGAATCTAGTGATTTTCAATCAGCAACTGCCACTGACATTACCCCTCAGTTTCTGGATGATTTTCGCGGTGATTGCTGGGATAATTACCAATCTCTTGATGCAACTGTTGCTGGGTTTTGAAGCTCCCAAAAAGGTCGATCGCCTTAACGAAAGACTGGAAAATCTCAAGCAACGTCCGCCTCGCAAACCGGATAATCGCACTGGTCGCTCCGATTGGGAACGCAGTCGTGCAAACTATGATTGGACTGATAAAGATGTGGAGGAAGAAGATGCTGAGACGTGGGACATCGAATCGCCGCCCCAAACCCCAACTCGTCCCAAACCGCCCGGCGATCGCCCCAATCCTGAGAAAATTCGTTCTAATCAGCAAAAACCACAACGGCCTCGCCCAACCCCCGACAACGCCACTGAGCGGCCTTCTCGTCCCCGCCGCAAAACCTCCCAACCGCCGCAGAAAAAAGGTGAAGGGGTTTACGACGCTGATTATCGTGTGATTACGCCGCCCTATAGTCCGGAAGAAGAACAGTCCCCAATCCCAGATTTGGATGATGATGGCGAATGGATTTAGAGTTCGTTTACATCCAAAAATTCTGCTACGCTAGGACGGCATTATTCGAGGTTTATTGATGAGTTTGTCCCCTGAACTAGCTGCGGCGATCGCCATCCTTAAGGAAAAAAGCTGTCTAGAAACGCCCCACATTGAGTCTGAAACCGAGCGGGAAACATTACGGCAAAATATTCGGTTGGTTTCGCAGGAAGCAGATTGGGAAAATATTGGTATTTGCGCGGATAATGCCA
Organism: [Limnothrix rosea] IAM M-220; assembly: GCF_001904615.1. Taxonomy (NCBI): domain Bacteria; kingdom Bacillati; phylum Cyanobacteriota; class Cyanophyceae; order Chroococcales; family Geminocystaceae; genus Picosynechococcus; species [Limnothrix rosea] IAM M-220. The sequence continues at coordinate 33,717 of NZ_MRBY01000021.1, read as the reverse complement.
TCCTTGCATTAGAGTCGGTGCGCCAATATCTCGCGGCGTTAGGCTACAAAAATAATTTTTCAGCAGACGTGACCGAGTGGTCAGATAAACCCGTTTATCTAAAATTTAATACCCAGAAAATGGCACATTATTTTGATGATTATGACGGGATATATCGTGGTGTTTTAATTGCGATCCAGTCGGAAACAGATGAGTTACAAGGAACCTATGGTCATTTTCCCCTTGATCTGTTTGCGGGATGATTTAGCATAGAAAAACTTGTATTTTGCCCATCACTGTTCTGGAGTTTGTGCCTTGTTTAAAGCATTATTCGGCTCTATCGCTCTCGGTTTGGGGGCGATCGCCACTATCCCCATTGCCACAACAGCGCAAACTTTAGCCCCCGACCACCTCGATTTAGACTCAGAGATTATTGAAACCAGTCCCATCATCCAAGAGTGGACTGACGAAGTACCGGATGTTTTGGCAGAAATCCGTCACGATCCTAGTTTCACAACCCGTTGGCGTGTCGGTTTTAGCTCGTTTCCGTCCACTGACAAGCGTAGCGGCTGGAGCATTGGCGTAGAAGACTTATTTATAAAAGACGCTGTACCACTAACTTTTTCCGCTGGAGGTCACAGCACTTTCGACGGCGATCGCCACCAATTTGCCGCCCGCGCTAACTATTATTTATTGCCGCTCGGTAGCCGCATCAATATTGCCCCCACCCTTGGCTACCATACCTTTTCCGGCGAAGACTATGACCGTGACGGATTAGAAGTGGGTGGTAAAATCCAACTCAACCTTTCCCGTTCCGGCGCATCAACCCTTTCCCTGAGCCAGCAATTCGTCAATCTTTCCGGTGATCAAGAAATGGGCATCACAACCCTAGGTGCAGGCTATGCCTTTGCCGAGCATTTACGTTTAGCGACAGAAATTCAAAAACATAATTCCACCGCCGCCAAGGAAAGTCGAGTGGGTATTTTTCTAGAGTTTTTACCCTAAGACCTGTTTCGCTTCGGCTTGGTTCTCAGGATGGAGCTCCACCACGCGCCCAATAATGGCGATCGCCGGTGCCGAGAAACCAGTTTCCGCAATTTTGTCACTAATATCACCAAGCGTTCCCAGCAATTCCTCTTGATCCGGACGCGTTCCCCAACGAATTAGCGCAATGGGCGTTTCAGGCGTTAGGCCACCCGCCAATAATTCCGGGACAATCTGCGGCAAATTGTGGACACCCATATATATAACGAGTGTTTCTGACCCTTGGGCGATCGCCGACCAATTCACATTAGGGCGATATTTCCCCACAGACTCATGACCCGTCACAAAAGTCGCCGAAGAACTATAACCACGGTGAGTCAGCGGAATCCCCGCATAGGCAGGAGCCGCAATACCCGACGTAATACCCGGCACAACCTCCACCGGAATACCCGCCGCCTGCAAATCCGCCATTTCCTCGCCGCCCCGCCCAAAAACAAAGGGATCACCGCCCTTAAGACGGACAACAATGGCGTGTTCTTTTGCCTTTTCGATTAAAATTCGAGTCGTTTCTTCTTGCTTGAGAGAATGTCGTCCCCGCCGCTTACCAGCGTGAATGCGCTCAGCATTGGGATTGATCATCAACAAAATCGCCTCACTCACAAGAGCGTCATAGACAACCACATCCGCCATTTCTAAAAGCGTTTTGCCCTTCAGCGTAAACAGACCAGGGTCTCCAGGCCCTGCGCCAACAAGATAGACCTTACCGACGAGACTAGATGCTTGAGTCATATAGTTATGAAGCAGTGATAGAAAGTACCAATTAATCGTTAACAACCATTTAGCGTTTCCTTATGAAATAAGGAATGCCAAAGCATATCATGCTAACCCATCTTTCTTTGTAGCACTTGTTCCTCTTTCGTGCCTGAATGTCAAGTATCCCATGACAAACTTAATCTCAAAAATGATGAGATTGTTCTAGACCATGGGTGTCAAAAATAAAAAAGAGAAGTTGATCCTTCCCTCAAAAAAATATATGTACCGATTTTTTCTTGACGATAAACGACCTATAAGACCTTTAACTTAACCCTTCTGCTCTTCTAACTTCACTTGGCTTGAACGAATCTGTTGCATCAAAAGATCCAGCTCTGCTTGGATCGAAAGATATTTGACTTGGGCATCAAGGGGTAACTTTGCCGCAGTGCGATCCTGAAGAAGTGATTGAGACATAAATAAAAATATGAAAAAGAGTTTTTTTAAACCGGTAGGTATATTAACTCAAAACGTATTTTTGTATCGTTATTAATTTTATTTTTCGGTGCGACTAGAACGACAGGATAGAATATATTGTCGCCAAATGTTGGGCGCAAGCTGCATAGAGAAAACACTTGAGGAACACAGGTGCTGTTATCAAAAGGTTTAGAAATCGAGATCTACACAGGCACACCCCAGGGAAGGATTGTCGGTTTATCGGATCAAATCGTTAAACAGCTAGATGGCTTTGTGCGTGAGCCAGATAGTCGCAATGTGGAATATACAACGCCTCCTTGTTGCTCCTATGAAAGTTTGCTGTGTGCGGTTTTACAACCTCGCTTGCAGTTAAGAGATTATTTGAAAACGTTGGGCGATTACACGCTTATTCCGGGCAGTACTTTGTCTCTGGGTGATGCAAGTCGTTTCTATCGCTCGGATCCGAACAATCCTTATCATGCTTATATCGAAAATACCTATGGCACTGATGTTGTAACTGCTAGTGTTCATATCAATATTGGTATTAGTGATTTGGATTTATTATTTCGGGCTTGTCGGTTGGTGCGTTTAGAGGCTCCTCTGATTTTGGCGCTCAGTGCTTCGTCTCCGTTTCTCGATGGTAAGGTTACGGGCTCCCACTCCCGTCGTTGGCAGGTTTTTCCGAAAACGCCTGCCCATGTGCCTTTATTTCGGAGTCATCGACATTTTATTGATTGGACGAATGAACAGCTTGAGTTGGGGACGATGCAAAATGTTCGCCATTTATGGTCTGCGGTTCGTCCGAACGGCGATCGCCGCCCCTATTCCCTCAACCGTTTGGAATTGCGTATTAGCGATTTAGTCATTCATCCTTTACAGCTACTTTCAATTGTGGCGTTCCTCGAAGCGCGCATCCAACAATTAATTAATCAGCCTCACCTCGACCCACTGAAATCCAGCCAGCTCAGTGCGGCACGCTTACTGGAGTTGACCGACGAGAATGAGCAACTCGCAGCGCAGCACAGCCTTGATGCCACCCTAACCCACTGGCGTACGGGGGAATCAATTAGCGCAGCAGACTGGATTAATGAAATTTACGACGAAGTTTATCCCATGGCTAAAAAATCTGGTTTTGCCTGTTTCCTTAGTCCGCTCAAGAAAATTTTGCGGGAGGGCAATCAAGCCCAACAATGGCTAGCCGCTTACCAACAGGGTGAAACTCTCCCTGATATTATCCAAGGGGCGATCGCCGCTGCCGCCGACCACGATTACGAACTAAGTCAATACCTCTGTGAACCAGCAGCCCTAGTCGCCTAGAAAAAATCAAACAAACACTTTCACGACATTCCCCGCCTTCCCACAGTCGCTAACGACCCACAACAGATTTTTTATACTTGTCCGCTCAATCTCATCACCTAAAATTACGCCATGCCTCAACTTGTGTTGGTTCATCCACAAATCCCCCCCAACACCGGCAATATTGCCCGTACCTGCGCCGCCACCGAAACAGAACTCCACCTTGTGGGCCCCCTCGGCTTTGAAATTAGCGATCGCACCCTCAAGCGCGCAGGCCTAGATTATTGGCCAAACGTCAAACTGACCTTGCATCCAGACCTCGAACATTTCCTCAACGAACACAAACAACGGGGCGGCCGCCTATTAGGGTATAGCGTTCGTGGCCAACATATTTATACCGAGTACAGTTACCACACTGACGACTGGTTACTCTTTGGCAGCGAAACCCAAGGACTCCCCCTAAAACTCCTGCAAGACTGCGATGCAACCCTCACAATTCCTATCAGTAAAAAACACGTACGTAGCCTTAATCTTTCCGTTAGTGCAGCCGTCGGACTTTTCGAAGCACGTCGTCAACTAGGAGTCTGATTTTTAAGGGCATAAGAAATTTTTATCAAATTCCTGAGACAAGACCCCACCCCAGAAAACTAAAACCACAGATCGTTCCATGACATCGTCAATTTAATTGAAAAATGCGTGGAATTACTGATATTTGAACTTCTCCGAAACATAGGTAGAACAATGACTCTAGAGATTGGCTAAACACATAAAAAAAAAATGTGCTATACCAGTGCTACTCTCAGAAAACTAAAACATTCTGATGACAACAGTAATGTGTTTTGTATTGCATATTACTAATTGGCTGTTAAATTTTGGCCGAGCTAGGCGGTAACTTCAGTCATACCCTTGTGCAAAGTAAAAAAGCAAGGTAACCTTTCCTAGATATTCATTGCAAACTCAAATTCAGTGATCTAGGTCACTCTGAGCAGATGCAAAAAATCATTCTTAAAGCCATTCGGTTTTATCGATGGAGCATCGCTCATCACACAACAGGAGGTTGTTTTTGAAAGACGTACAACAGAAGTCCACAAGCCAATTGGCTTCGGGTACTCACACTTCAATGTCGTCCAATGAGTTGCTTCAGGACGAATGTATTACCACTCCGACAGGAGCAATTGGGTTTAACCCATCAGGTAAATATTCATCCCTAGCTAAAGTTTCCCTGGCGCTGTCCGTCGGTGCAGCTGGGTTATTACTCTCTGATCACCAACGGGTTCAGGCAGTTGAAGCGGCAACTCTAGAAAATTCTCAAGCAGACCGCCCTATTTCCCAAGGAGAAATGTTTATGATTCCTGCTCCGGTAACTTTAGCAACGGCTCCTGAAGCTCAGCCTGTGGTTGAGTCTAGCCAGCTCGTCGCTGCTGTAAGCCCAAGTTCTACCAGTACAAATAGAGTAGAACCTGAACTCCCCGCTATTAAGCATGTTGTCGCCGCTGATGAGACTTTCTGGTCTTTGGCTCAACGCTACGGAGTTTCTGCCGAGGCGATCGCTAAACTGAATAATCTAGCCATCGACGCTACTTTGTCCCTTGGACAGTCGATAAAAATTCCCACAACATTTGACCGGCCTGTCGCTGCTACTCCCCAAGTAATGAAGCGTCCAACGGTGGCACCTAAGGTAGCAACTTTAGAGCCAAGTAAGCGCATTATCGCGCCTGCAACCGATTTACAAGTGCAAGAAGATGAGGCGATCGCCACACTTCGGGCTAAGCAAGAAAGTCTTGCAGAGGAAATTGAACAACTGCGTGACCAAAAAACAGAGGTTGTTTTTGATGCAGAAGATCCTAAGCAAGCTCAACCCGAAACCCTCATTAGCTCCACAGCAATTCAAGAAATTTCCCCTACCGTCGTCGCCGAGGATGCGGTTGTAATTCCTGTTCCTTTGCCGCAACAACCCAAAGGGAGGCGCGAAGAAGACGTTACAGCGCCCACCCTAGAGACATTAGTTGCTAATAGGACTATTTCTAGCGATAGTCTCTTACCAGAGCCACCGAGCCTTGAGCCGGAAGCTCCTGTAGAAGCTACGCCTGCACCCCAAGTATCTAGTGATACTAGTGTGACTTTCCAAACATCAATGCCTGAATCTAATACGTATGTTTTAGAAGAGGCCGTGACAACTCGCTCTTTCAAGCCTGAGTCTACTGTTATTGCGACTGCCTCCCTCGGTAAAACCCACGTTGTGCGCTCCGGTGAAACGTTATATGCGATTGCGCGCCGCTATGGTCTGCCGGGTCATGAGTTAATTGCGGCTAACCGCTTGGAAAACCCTAATGTTATTAAGGTGAACCAAAAGCTCGTCATTCCAACACGTCGTGCGGATGAAAGTAATAATTTTGTGGCGCTCTTGCCTAGTACCGAGACAACTCAAAGTATTAATCGCAATAGTCGGACTTTAGCCAATGCTCCTACGCTTGGAACGGCAGAAACACCTGATAGTCGGAATAATGGAGGCGAATTGGCCTTTCGCCTTGATGTAACAGCCGAGTCTGCGGTTAATGAACTACGAGCCGACATTGCGCGTATGCGTCAAAATTATCAAGAACAGCTAGCTGCTGAATCTCCGAAAGTGCAGGCAAGTGTTGAATTTGCCCTTAACGGTAATTCGAGAGCTTCAGAAACTGTCGTAAATCCTGAATGGCAAGGAGAAGTGAATGAAGTTAAGCCTGTTGTAGAAAGTGTGGCGGTGGATGAGCCTCAACAACTCGCTGCGGCCTCTCAAACAGATATTGCTAACTACAATTCTCTCCTTCGTTTGTCTGTTGGTGAAACGGTAAGTCCTCAGCTTCCTCCCCTTGCTAATCCTGATGAGTATTTACCGGGTGAAGAGGCTTTTAATGGCTATATTTGGCCTGCTCAAGGTGTTTTGACTTCTGGTTATGGTCGCCGTTGGGGTCGTATGCACAGAGGCATTGATATTGCGGCACCTGTTGGTACACCGATTTTTGCTGCTGCTGGTGGTGAGGTGGTTAGTGCGGGCTGGAACTCTGGTGGCTATGGCAACCTTGTCAAGGTCAAGCACAAAGATAACAGTGTGACGCTTTATGCTCACAACAGTCGTATTTTGGTTCGTAAGGGTCAAAAGGTGAAGCAGGGTCAGCAAATTGCAGCGATGGGAAGTACTGGTTTTAGTACTGGTCCCCATCTCCACTTTGAAGTTCATAAGGCTGGTCAAGGTGCGAAGAATCCTATTGCTTTCTTGCCTAAACGCTAAATTTCAATTAATAATCAAATAATTTTTTAAGGGGGCGATCGCCCTCTTTTTTATTACTCTTTTTCGTTGAAAATAAAGTTCTTGCTGAAGATGTTGACAAATTTAGTTTCAGAATCCAGCAATTTTTGAGACAATCACAATGATTTAAAACTCTAATTTTCCAAAGTACCCTTCATGAATCAGCTGACAACGAGCAATATCCAAATTCACAATGGTGATTTGCAAATTGATGCCTACTTAGCTCGGCCTGTCGGTGATGAAATTTATCCTGCTGTGATGGTGGTGCAGGAAATTTTTGGAGTGAATGCCCATATTCGTGAGGTTACGGAACGTGTTGCCGCCTTGGGATATGTGGCGATCGCCCCGGCAATTTACCAACGCATAGCCCCGGGTTTTGAAACGGGCTATACAGCAGACGATATTAAAGTTGGCCGGCAATATAAGGTGCAGACCAAGGCCTCCGAATTAATGAGTGATCTGCAAGCAACAATTGACTACCTTTACGCTTTGCCCCAAGTGCAACAAACTGGCGTTGGTCTAATTGGTTTTTGTTTTGGAGGTCATGTGGTTTATCTCGGTGCAACTTTAGATGCTGTTACAGCGACAGCTTCTTTTTATGGCGCGGGTATTGCGAACTGGTGTCCGGGAAAAGAACGCCTAGCAACCATTGAGTTTACGAGGGACATTAAGGGTGAAATTTACTGCTTTTTTGGCAATGAAGATGCCTCTATTCCGGCTGAACAGGTGGCACAGATTCAATCTGAACTAGAAGCCCATCAAGTTACCCATCGTATTGTTTGTTATGACAATGCTGGTCATGGTTTTTTCTGCGATCGCCGTGGGAGCTATGAACCCCATGCAGCATCAGATGCTTGGGAACATGTGCGTGAATTGTTTAGGCGTGTACTTCGCCCTTCGTTATAAATAGCTATAAATAGCTGGGTCAACTTTGCTTGATTATCGGCTACGGAGAAAATGAAGTTCCCTAAAGTCAAACGGTACAATTTCTAGGGTAATAACGTTTTGTTTGCGAGAATATGATGGCCAACAATCTTCCTCCTGATGAACCAACGATTCAGCTTGATCAATTTCTAAAGGTGATGAATTTTGTCGCGACAGGTGGTCAGGCTAAGGCCATGATCCAGGGGGGATTTGTTGATGTTAATGGTGAAACTGAAACCCGTCGTAAGAAAAAGCTCCGCCATGGCGATATTGTCAGTTTTGAGGGGGAGACTGTACAGGTGGAATTTAATGAAGATTAATGGGGGGGTTGGATAATTGTTTTAGATGCGATGCGGGTACGTTTGCGATCGCCTTCAGATAGTTCATTGCCGCTTTGTAGTTGTGTGGCATTTTTTTGGAGAATGGTTGCAGCATTGTCGTCGCCTAGTTGAATCGCTGTTTTGGCCGCCGTTTGTAGCATGGTGGCTGCCCCTTGGCGATCGCCGGATTTGAGTTTAGCCTCAGCCATTTGCGTTTGCCGATATTTTGCTAGAGCCAAAATCGACATTTGTACCCCTGAGTTGACCTGCGGTTGATAATTGCTCTGCACGGTTACCATCACAGGAATACTTTCCGACATGAGCTGAGTTTGCCCATGGGCTGGGTCATCGTAGCGCACCTGAGCCGCCGCAATCAGATGATCCCCCAGTGCCAACTGATCGATATAGACATTGGCGAGGATAACCCGCGGCACATCAGTCAACAAATCCCCCAAACGCACGCCGTAGAAATCCCCCTCTCGGATCACCTCTAGTTCAATCGTTTCCGGCGCTACCTGAGCTAAGGGCTTGAGATCGGCCAAACGGGAATAGGAGGTGAGTTGTAATAATAATTGGGCATTGGTCAAACCGACAGACTGGGCTCGTAGCAAAAGACGATTAAAGGTTTCACTGGCCTGTTCTGGGGTTTCAATATAGGCAAGGCTACCATTGGCTGCATCGGCAATACTTTCGAGGACATCTTGATTCCAGTTGGCACCAAAACCAAGGGCATTTAAGGTCACGCCATACTCTGCGGCTAACCGCGCAATTTTGAGGCAGCGCTCGTTATCACCATGTTCATTTTCGCCGTCGGTCAGCATAAATACTTGGGAGGCGTAGTTGCCAGTGATACTCGCGAGTTCGTCTAAACCGAGGCGCATACCATCGTCAATGCTTGTGCCGCCGGCGGCTTCTAGGCGACTAATTTGTTTTTTTATTTGATCTTTATTGATGACGTTTTGGTTCTCCACAATGACCTTTGCTTTGTGGTCAAAGGCAATGACCGATAGGCGATCGCCTCCGTCAAGACGGTCAACCAATTGGATCGCGGCTTCCTTGACTGTGCGTAGCGGTTTCCCCGCCATGGAGCCACTATGATCTAGTACTAAACAGAGATTTAACGGTAGGCCTTGCGGTTGAAAATCATCGGCGATCGCCGTAATCGAAAACGACAACTGCCTTTGGCTATGGGATTGCTGTGCATCGAGGTGAGCATCACTCAGGAGAACTTGCAGTCCGACTTTCATCTTTTTTTATCTCGCACAAAACAGTACTTTCCTCCTCACTGCCTAGGAGGAGCATTCCGTAGATCCAGCATATCTTTTTCTTTTCTTTCGATCAGCTGTTTGCAGTGGATTGTAATATCACTGACGCAACTAAATTTCTCAAAACAGAGAGCGATCATTGACCGAGGCATCATGGCAACTGTTCATGAGTCACCGATATTTTTATCAGCTAACGATGCCTTAAAAAAGACTGGATGATCGAGACAGACTAGCTTAAAGATGTAATTAAACTCACGAGAATAAGGCTGATTATAATTGCCGTAATAATCGTATTTCTTTTTTGCTCTATCTCAGTCAGTGGACGAATAGTTTTGCGCATCCAAAAGGTACGAACCTTGAGATGTCTTCCTAATAAAAGATAGTTGCTACGCGAAGAATGAAAACCATGTTTCCGATAAAAGGCCTTAGCAGAATCAAATGACCAAGCAAAAATAGTGCGATGTTTCTTGGAATCTAAGACATCTATGGCAATGGTCAACAGTTCAGAGCCAATGCCCTGCTGTACAAAATCTGGATGAACAAATAAACCCGTTATTCTGGCGCTATTCAGTAAAAGAGCAATAAAACCAATCACTTTCCCATTACAAATGGCAATAAAAATCAGTTCACGCTGGCGATCGCGTTTCTTTTCTTGGTTTATGACTAAAGCAGTTAGTACTTCCTCTGATAAAGACGAACCTAGAAGGATTTTCAGATTAAGGGTTTGGACGGCTAAAATATCGTCTAAGTCAGCATCTGTAGCGAGACGATAGAGGATTTTCATAGAGGCTGAAAGGAAATAATGAATAGTCTCAGAAGGTCTTGATTATTGACGGTGTAAATAAATAATTTTTGACTTATCTGCCCATTGCTGGGAGTCTACTAAATAGGAGATATTGAGCAATGACGTAGCATTGATTGGAGTTAAGTTGTTGCTGGGGTGTCTGTTGCAGATTGTGTCTAGTGACTGCAATTGTTTTGCGGTTGATATCTCCAAAAGTACTATAAGATCAATGCGTCTATCCCTTCTCATCAAGATTTATGACTGCTGCTGAAAAGAATTTGGATCTGTCTCAAAACCTTGAGTCACTTTTACAGGATATTTTGGCGATCGCCGCTGAGCATGAAGGGAAAGGAGAAACCCAGCTTGTCATTCTGCGTGAAATCGAACAGTTACACCGCAAAATTTGTGAACAGTATTTTTATCCGACGTTACCTGAACGGCGACGGGATTTATATAATCTGCTGCGAGACATGGAAGAAGAAGGGGGCTGGCCCTATATTGCGCGACCGAAGCTTAAATTCATTATGAAGGCTTTAATGGATGCGGAGTCAGAGAAACTTGAGCAACCTGAACTGGAGCAAGATATTTAGGGTTTTTGTCCGGATTTTGGCTGACTTTTTCTGAGGCTTAAAGTATTGGCGGAGCTAGTGGCAGTCGCGCAACAATATGAAAAATCTTATTCAGCTTGCACATCAGGGTAGCGTTAAGGCAATTATGGAAGTCCTGAACGAACAGTTGCAGGATACTGGTGTGAGTACGCGGGTTGCCCTTGGTGCGAATGGGATTCTTGAGATTTTGTGTGAGGCGGGACATCCGGAAAATTTGGATAAACGGGTCATTGTCAGCCGTATTCAGCGGAGCTTGGATCAGTTGTCGCCGCGACCGTTTCGCCAGGTTCATATCCAAAGCTGTCTGACTAATGATGTGCAGTCTTTATGGGTGTCCACCCTAAGTTTTGAAGCGCGCCGGAAGCTGTTGTGGTCTGAAAAGATTCAAATTCGCCATTTATCTTGGGTAAAACGAATGTTGCGTTCTTGGGAGATTAAGCTACCGAAATCCAAGCCCCAAAAGCGTTCAACGAAGTTTAAGTTGGCTGCGCCGCCTGTTGCTGCGACATCTGCTGCAGAACGAAAAATGCCATCGCTTAGTTTTTCACCCCAAAGTAAATTAGTGTTGGGGGCGATCGCCGCCGGATTTTGCGGTTGGCTAAGTCATGACTGGTGGCAGCTCAAGACCCAAGTGTCACCAAATATCTCCGGTAGCGCCACGGTAACCCAAACTTCCACCTCTGGGAGTAGTGGCAGTGATTTGAGTTTTGAACCTTTTAATCAGGCTGTACGCTTAGCGATCCAAGCAGCCAATGGTGGACAATCTGCGACAACCTATGGTGAATGGCTTGATTTAGCGAATCGTTGGCAGCAAGCGTCGGAGCTGATGAAACTGGTAGCACCAAATCATCCTCGGTATGCGGAGGCGCAGGAGCGGGTCTTAAGCTATCGTCAGAATAGTGAACTTGCCCTTGCAAAGGCGAAGGCATTAGCCCCCGATGTTTCTCCGTAACGGTGCTGTATGGCTCTTGATTCTCTCTACCGCTGTTTAACGTTTTCTCCTGATCCCCATGTTGTTGTTGATCATCTAGCTGAGGCGATCGCCCGTTACTTCTCAGTGGAGGCCGTATATTTTGAGTTGGACTGCCAAGTAACTTTACCTTTAGCGGGCTATTGGAGTGAAATCCCTGATTTGGAAGCATTCGCCCACGTCGAGCCACCCAAAAAAGCCGTTTTTAAAAAGGAGCTAAAAGCAAAAAAGTACCAGCCATTGCAAGAACAGGGAATTCGGCAGTTGGCATTGATGCCCTTCGATACGGAAACGAGCCGTTCTGGCTGGATCGCCATGGCCTCTCGTACCTCTTTACCACCGCTAGAAGAGCTTACGGAAATTGTGCTGCCTATTTTAGATCTTGCCGCGCAGACCCTACCACTACAGCAACAAAATCAGCAGAGCCGCGATAATAATGCATTACTCGCAAAAATTAATCAGCTAATCGATACGGAAACTAGCATCAATAAGCTGCTACAACAGGCGATCGCCGCAGTGGTGGAATGTTACGACGTAGATTTTGGTTTAGCCGGTTTATTTAAATATGCCAATCCATTACTAGCCAGAAATGAACCGCAAATTTGTCCCGATGCAACCTTTAATGTTGTTAACGAAACAAATCTAGTCCCACGACAAACCGTTTTAAAAGATTGTGGCATTTGTCGCCAAGGGTGGCTGTCCGCTCCGGAAATTCTGGCGATCAATGACATTGACCAAACCGATTTAGCCACATCTCCCCTCACTGATCGCTATAAAAGTTTTCTTGTGACCCCTTTAATGGGGCAACAGTCCAGTGATGGCCAGTCCAGTACAGTCCTTGGCCTAGTGATTTTGGGACAGCAAACAAGTCGCGTGTGGCAGGCAGAAGAAAAGCAATTAGCGGATTTTGTTGCCCACCAGCTCAGCACAGCTATGATTCATCAGCAGTCTCTCCAGCGCGTGCAATCCCTAGTGGATGAACGCACCGCCCAACTAAAATGGAGCCTCGACGTACAGGCAAAACTCGGCGCGAAAATGCGTCAGCAAATTCAGCAGCTCCGCCAGCTCAATGTCCTCAAGGATGAATTTCTCAGTACCATGAGCCATGAGCTAAATACTCCCCTCGCGACCATGAAAGTTGCTGTCAAAATGCTCAAACAACCGGGGCGATCGCCAGAAAAACAAGCAACCTACCTCGATATCCTCGAACAAGAACTAACCCGCGAAAGCAAACTCATTAAAGACCTCCTAAAACTGCAACATTTTGAGTCCGAGCAATTTGCGATGAAGCCCCAACGTTTGTCGCTAAATCCGATCCTAGAAGCGATGCGCCAAGAATTTAATCAACGCTGGCAATTATTAAAAGGTCTTGAACTAGAAGTTACCTACGTTCCTGAAAATGTGTCCCAGAAACTACAAATTGAAACGGACGAAGAGAGTTTGACCAATGCCCTCAGTGAACTATTAACCAATGCAGGCAAATATTCAGCCCGCAACACAAAAGTTCGTCTCGAAGTGGAATATTTCGCAAAATCTCCAGCACAAATACAACTACGTCTTTGCAATGATGGCTCCGGCATTGCAGCAGAGGAGCAAGGCCATATTTTTGAGAAATTTCGGCGCGGTGCAGGAGTCACAGAGCAGGCAATTCCCGGTACTGGTTTGGGATTAGCGCTCGTAAAAGCACTTGTGGAACAGCTGGAAGGAACCATTGAGGTGAGCAGCGAACCGAACCGTGGCAAGAAAACCTATGAAACTTGTTTTGTGATGACGTTCCCCCAAAGTATGGTGGGTTTGTAAATCGCCAAATTTAGACAGCCCAATCAATCATCCTAGAGCTGAACTGTTGCGCATATTTTTTCTCCCAGTCGAGCATCGCAATTTTACGTTCTACGCCCCAGCGATACCCACCTATTTCGCCAGATGTACGAAGAATCCGATGGCAGGGTACTACATAGCTCACAGGATTTCGCCCGACAGCATTGCCCACTGCTCGCATCGCTTTGGGCTGACCAATTGTTGCCGCTAAATTTTGATAGGTGCTGGTCTGTCCATAGGGAATATTGAGCAAAGCTTGCCAAACTCGCAATTGAAAGTCTGTGCCTTTGAGATAAATATTAAAGTTATGAGGATCAGATGTCGCGTTTCTGGAAAAAAGGCGATCGCCTAGGTTTTGAATCGCTTCTGGCGTGTGGTGTAATTCAGTATTTTTACCCCATTCTGTTCGGAGAAAATCGGCGGCGATCGCCAAATCATTTGTCTCAAAAAAATAAAGACCACAGATACTTTTTTCGGTAATTGTAATTAAACAATCTCCAAAAGGCGAGCGATATAAACCGTAAGTCAATACAAATAACTGGTGTGTATGTTTAAATTCTTTTGTTGAGACAATAGTCAGTTTCATTGATATTCATTTAGGAAAAATAGTTAGGCGATCGCCGCGAATTTCTTTCTGCCAAGCTATCGGCTCTAGATCGGAAAGAGATGAGGTTCCAGCAATTTGATTTAACGCTTCTGCCATTCTCTGTCCATCAGAGGTTACCTTATGAATTTTAACTTCGCTGAAAAGCTCCACTACATTGGCTTCGCTTGAATCTTCTATCTGAGCAACAGTTATTAAAGATTTCTGATCATACTCAGTAAGAATTTTTTTAATTACAGGACGATAATTATTTAGTTTATCCATTGAATAACCTCTTCTTTAATAACATCAACAGAAACCAGTGCAATAGAGTTGATATCCACTAGAGTTTGAACAGATTTACGTTGAAAAAATGAATCATAAATATCATCTTTAATAGCAAGATGAATATCTTGATACTCACTTTGAGAAAGTCGAATTAAATTTCTGTAGATGATGTATTGATCCAATGCCAATTCAAAATCTTTAAATAGAGAGGCACTAATAAAACTCTTGATCTCAACAATCGTAAGCGTATGCAATGCCTGATGCGCCAACTCAGCCTGCACATGGTGTATCCCAAGCCCAAACTGAGCAAACGACATCCAGAGCATCGGGTTTATCCCTATTTGTTGCGATCGCCGCAATTCTTATTTACTGTAGTAAGTCTTCAGACCGAAAATAACGCTGTAATTCCTGAGTGGTGAAAATTTCCTTAGCAATTCTGATAGGTAGATGAGCCGCATCACGATAGCGCGTTTACGGGCAAGGAGTTTATCCGGCAAAAGCATTAAATCATTTTTCATATTACGGCGTGGCTTGGCCAAAAGCATGAGATTGTGTTTCGCTTACAACTTCTTCATTAAAGGCTTGGACACAGAACCTTTGTCAGCAAACACTTTGCCAAATAAATCCTGCAAAAGTTCCACCACAGGTTTATGGTCATCGGTATTACCCGGCTTTACCTTCACGTTCAATCTGGCGATCGCCCAATCAATCATGTGAGTGTCTTTCAACTCTGTGAGTAGTGCATAGTTAAGCTCCGAATCGTTTTGCTAGTCACAATTCAGAGCTTACAAAAATAGTGCAGAGTCGAACTCTATTTGACGGTAATGTTAATCGGCTCAGACAAAACAGGAGGAGTATGGGGAACGTGAGCATAGTTGCCCAGTACCAGTTGGAGGGTGTGCTTTCCGGGGGGAAGTTCTAGCGTTGCTTCAGTTTGACCGCCACCAAAATGCTTGATTTGCTCCGTTGCGGATAATGCCTGATCAAGTTCAGGCAAGGTTTCTAAGTCCACTAATAAATGGTGATGTCCAGTTGCGGGACGGTCGATGCCAGCAGGTGCAACGCCCATGCCAGATAGGCCAAATTGAATGGTAAAAGGACTGGACACTGTGCTGCCATTTTCAGGAGAAATAATATAAACCTGAGCGTTATCAGGTGCTGGTGAGGCGATCGCCTCAGCCATGGCAGGCGCTCCATTTGAGACAAAAGTAACAACAGTCAGCAGCATTGAGCAAAGCAGCGCAACAAAGTAATTCATAGAATCAACATGAAAGGGTAACAACTGTGTTCTAAGATATCGAGTCTTGGTCACTTGTTGAAATAACTCTCTTGCTACAAAAAACCTCTAGATTGGCAAAACGTTAATTTATGGGGAGTTCATCCAGCCAATTATCTATGTCAGAGCAGTCGGGAAGTATTGTCGGGTTATTTCGTAAATGTGAGCATGGTGAGTCATTGCGACCAGAACAGTCAGTCTTCCTAGAAAAAAGTTTTGGCATTCAAGGCGATGTCAATGGTCATCCCATCAGCCCGAGACAGGTTTTAGTTGTGCGAGATGAGGATTTAAGAGAAGCGGCGATCGCCCCCGGTTCTTTACGGGAGAATTTGATTATTCAAAATATTGATGCTGACCATCTCAAACCCGGTTCATTGTTGGAATTTGAAAGTGGCGCAAAAATCCGGCTGACCTTTTATTGTGAGCCTTGCAAAAAAATTAGTGAGTTTGTTGAGGATTGGAAAAACTTCAAGGGTAAGCGTGGGGTCTTGGGTGTTGTGGTTGAGTCGGGCAATGTGGCGATCGCCAACAATCTTCAAGTGACAACGGCTATTTTCAAGCCATTATCAGAAATTCCCTACGAACGATTTTTGAGTTTTGTCAGTAAAATTCCCGCAGGCAAAGTGGTGACTTATAAAGAGGTGCTTTTAGGCATGGGCGTTGATCGGAGTTATTTTCGCGCCATTCCCCAATACCTTAAGAAAACGTCTACTGATGATTATCCATTACATCGAATTTTAAATTCTCGCGGTGAACTGATCCCCTACGTTCCAGACCAAGAACAAAAACTAAAATCTGAAGGTTTGCAGCTCCAAAAAATAGGACAATCAATCAAAATCAACGTAACAGATTATCTTTGGCAAGCTAATGTAATTGCAACTTTATCGTAAATACTTTTTTGAAACTTCAAGGCTCAAAAATTAAAGTCACTACATTCGCGTTAGGTAATCTTGATAGCCCATTCTTTCGAGGTTAGATTGTTTATCCAAAACCATATCTTTTAAGCTTTGGCGATAATCCTGAACTGCTTTCAATAATTCTGGATCAAACGCACCGAGGATTTGCACAGCCAATAAACCAGCATTCATTGCATTACCGATCGCCACCGTTGCGACAGGGATTCCGCGAGGCATTTGGACGATGGAATAAAGGGAATCAACACCACTGAGGGTACTGGTTTTAACGGGAACACCAATTACTGGCAAAGCAGTCAGAGCTGCCACCATACCGGGAAGATGCGCCGCACCGCCAGCCCCTGCAATAATCACTTTAATGCCGCGTTCGTGGGCAGTTTGAGCATATTCCACCATGCGCTCAGGAGTACGGTGGGCAGACACAATCCCGACTTCGTGGGGCACATTAAATTGCTCACAGATGGCGATCGCCGCTTGCATTGTGGGAAGATCAGAATCGCTCCCCATAATAATGCCGACAAGGGGATTGGTTGCACTCATAGGTCTTTGCTCGTGTACGTTTCACCGACTACCCATCATAAACAAAGCAAGAATATTGCACAAACGCTGATTAATGCCCGTATGGTGGGATTTGAGGATAAATACTGGCTGCGCTTAGACGAAAATTCTTGCCTCACTCACATGCAGCCGATTACTGTGCCCATTCTGCCAGAATTCCAAGAAAATATTCAAGATTTAGGTGGGGATTGGCTGTCCCTCGGCGGTCTAGATTTACAGATTAATGGGGGATTAGGTCTGGCTTTTCCAGAAGTGACCCGTGATGATTTGCCGAAATTAACAGAAATTTGTGATTATCTTTGGGAGCAAGGCGTTGATGGTTTCTGTCCGACCATTGTCACCACTTCCCTCGAAAATATTCGGCGATCGCTCTCGGTTTTTGCAGAGCTTTGGGCAAATCCCCAACCGAATACAGCACAAGTTTTAGGCATTCATCTAGAGGGACCTTTCCTAAATTACGAAAAACGCGGCGCTCACCCAAAACAACATTTGCAGCCATTAACCCTCGAAAAACTGAAAGCGGTTATTGGTGATTTTGCCCCTCTCATCAAAATTATGACCCTCGCACCAGAACTTGATCCCAGCAATGGGTGCGTTGAATATCTCCATTCTCAAGATATTGTGGTCAGTTTAGGGCATTCCCTCGCCACTGAAGATCAAGCCAATAAAGCCTTTGCCTATGGTGCGTCAATGGTCACCCACGCTTTTAACGCCATGCCCAGTTTGCACCACCGCGAAGCTGGAATGCTCGGTGCGGCAATGGTGTATCCAGAAGTTTATTGTGGGTTTATTGCCGATGGTCAGCACGTCAATCGCACAATGTTAGAAGTTTTTCTACGGGCGGCGCAATTTGAAAAAGGCGCATTTCTGGTCAGTGACGCTTTAGCTCCTATCGGTTTACCGGATGGGGTTTATCCTTGGGACGATCGCCAAATTACTGTAACCAAAGGAACCGCTCGTTTAGACAACGGCACTTTATCCGGAACAACATTGCCGCTCTTTGAGGGGGTGAAAAATCTGGTGAAATGGCAAATTTGCGATCTCGAAACGGCGATCGCCCTAGCTACCACTGCCCCACGCAAAGCCCTAAAGATGGCCACCCTCACAACAGGTCAACCCGTCAATCTTTTACGTTGGACACAAAAAAAAGGAGAAATTTCTTTCTCCCGAATTTAAGTGAATTAAATTTTAATTGTCCTTAAGTTGGTCGCACTAGACTATCTAGATTATCGATCGAAGCAGTGCTCTGATTGTACATTGCCCGTAAAACGAGGGCGGGATCAACGTACTGTCCCGAATATTTCAGACCCCAGTGGAGGTGTGGCCCCGTTGTCCGACCCGTCATGCCGATCCGACCGATGCGCGTACCAGCGGGAATTTCCTGCCCTAACCACAACTGGATACCGCCATTGCGATCCATCAGATAAGTGCCTTGCTCTGAGGTGGCGACATAGCCACTGAGGTGACAATAAATATGCTCCCACTCCCCAGACTTGACCCAAATCATTGTGCCGCAGGCGGTGTTGTCAGAGAGTTTTGTAACCTTGCCGCCCCACCAGTTACGGATATAGCTTCCTAAAGGTGCAGCAATGTCAATACCACGGTGAAATTGTCTTTGCCCTGTTACAGGGGAGCTGCGATAGCCAAACCCGGAAGTATACCTTTGGAAATTTTCGACGGGAAATGAGGCTTGTCGCCATGTATTTGTCGCTGTATTTGTCGCTTGTAGGGATTCGCCGGCGATCGCCGCGGGAGCAGTGACACGGTGGGGCACTGTATTAAGGCCAAGTACTAATGCAAAAGTGACAACGCCGAAAACAATAGATTTGAGCCAATGACGCTGCCAGAGAAGGAATGAACGTTGATTTAGCATAAGTGTCTAAATTTCAAAAAAGCGACATACCGTGGTTTGAGAAAACAATCCAATTTGACCATTTATTGTAGTGGCTTCGCGCCAGAATGAGTAATGAGTCACGTTATTTATACCAATTTAAAAAGTGAGAGTGACAAATGGGTAAACTAAAACCTTGATTTTATAAGCGATTCAAGATTGCATTTGTAGAGCCTCTAAAATTATTGGGTATTCTGACCGAAGAATGATTATGAAATGTCTCATTTAATTTTTTCTTCAGACAGCGATCGCCATGACTTTTGTTCCGAGATCATGATTATTGGTCGGCGGAAGCATAGCAGACCCATTGGGCGATCGCCACTGAAACTCAAGGTGATTTATTCGTCATATTCGATGTCAATGGCATTGCTGGAGTCGTAGATGCCGAAGACTTAACGCTGAGCTGCTCGGGTAAATCAAAGACATCAATACCCTGTTTTGCCAAATAAATCCGCAGCCGTAATCCTAACGTCACCTGCTTCATCACCCAATACAGCACCGTCAAAATAATGAAAGTTACCCCAATAACTGCCAAAGGTCGTCTTGATGTCAAAGTATTGAGCGTACTCACGACCACACTACTAGGATCAACAACTAAATCCCAACTGTTAAACCGCATAAATCGACCAAGGTAAATACCGATAGCACTCAACAAATGAATAATTAACTCCGTCGGCAAAATCCAGCGCTGTCCCGCCCGCTCCCGCAAATAATAGTCCAGATTCAAAATCGATAAAACATAGGCCTCAAAAGCAAGGGCGATCGCCGTCACATGGAGCGGAATAAAAACCAAAGCCACAACCCAAGTCGGAATTTGCCCAGAACTCGTCCCGCGAATCAGATGAATAATATCCGTCAGCACATAGGGCGCATTCGGCAAAAAACAAATAAACGTCACAAAACAGAGCCACCACAATATCGACTTTAGGGTCTTTTCTTTACGAAAGAGCCAAAAGCTCATCCCCAAGGTAAACACGACAATCGCGGCAAACCACAGCGCATTTAATAACATTGCCGGATTGTTGGCGATCGCCCCATCCACCTTATTTAAAACGCGTTCAATCACCCACGGCGTACGGAGCTGCGTGCCGACAATGCCAATGAGTCCTAAGCCAAAACAAGCCCCGAAAAATTTTATTCCCGTTAAAGTTTGCCGCCGGAATAAAACAACACTCATCAATAACGGCAAAAAAGCCAAAAACAAATTCCATAAAATCCAGCCGCTATAGACATTATTCAATGCAGCGTAGATTGCAAACAAAAAAGACTTAACCGTAGCCATTGTTGCCCAGAAAAATACGACATATTTCTCCACTGTAGGTCGCAACCCTGAGAGTTGGCAGAGCATCAGCACAGACTTCACCCCCAAGGCTTCTGAAAACACTAAAAAATTAGCGCTCTATTGCCGAGACATCTTGGCCTGACAAAAACTACGGCCTAGGGTTGATTCATCAATAAAAAAGGTAGGCATTGAGCAAGGCCTACCGTAATGGATAAATATATAAATTTTGAATAAGAGATAAAGGATTAAAAATAAAACGGAATTTACTTTTACTCTTCGTCGTCATCTTCAGGGGTGGGATAAACGAAAGTAGAGCGACCAGTGAGGACAGACTTGCCTTGGGAAAGGGCTTTCTGTGCGGCGAGGGTAGCCTTACGATTCCAGTGGGCACGACGTTGATCGCGCTTTGTCTTAGAGGTTTTCTTTTTAGGAGCTGCCATAGTACTATATGTACGATTTTTTACAGAATTTCAATTATAAAGTCTTAATCCTCAAAGCGTAACCCCCTCAGACAATTTTCGTACAAACTATTAACCCATTGACTCCCAAAATATCCCAGTTAATTTCGTCAGCATCTTAAATCTAGGGGAATTCAAATCAATTGCGTAAACAGTGGTTGCGATCGCCAGAACAGAACGAAAGGAGGTTGCTATACTTAGCGACAAATGGGGATAACACCATCGCCTCTAAATTCTCTAGGACCATGACAAACTACAACTTCATCGGCATTGGTATAAATAGTTACCAACATGTGCAACCACTTTCCTATGCGCAAGCAGATATTGAGGATTTAGAGCGGTTTTTTTGTGAAGAGGCACGGATTAGCTCCTGTCAAACCCTGACATTCACCGATAATTCTCCATGGGTTAACGAAGAGCCGACATATCCCACTAGAAAGAATTTATTGGATTGGATCGAGAGGGGCTTTAGTAAGCATGGCTCCACAACCAACCGCAGTGGCTCTTCGATTTTGTGGTTTGTCTTTAGCGGCTACGCCGTTCAGCACCTAGGCGAGGATTATTTATTGCCCATCGATGCCCAGCTCGATAATCCGGCAGCAACGGGCATTCCCATTAGCAAAGTTTTTAATGCTTTACGGCAGCAAGGGGCAGGCAAAATTATTGCCCTGCTTGATATGAATCGTTCTACAGCCGTCGTCGGCAATGGTGAGGTGGGGGAACAAACTTTAGATCTTGCTGGACAAATGGGAATTGCGGCGATTCTTTCTTGTAAACCAGAGGAGTTTTCCCATGAAACGGCGGCACTCGGCCACGGTATGTTTACCGCATCGGTACTAGAGGCACTCCGCTATCACCGCAGTGACCTCACTCTTGATCTACTCAATCGGTATTTGGGCGATCGCCTCCAAGAGCTAAGCGAACATCACTGGCGACCGGTTCAAACGCCCATGATGGTCATCCCCTCCCTTGCCGCTAGCCGCGAATTAATTTTACCCACGGGTGAAACATCAAAAATTCATTGGCAAACAGCCATTCCCATTGGTGCAAGTTTAGCTGAGTACGCGAATGGCAAAGAAACAGAACCACCTTTTACTAATGGTCACGGTCATTCTAGCCATATCAAGATGGGCGCTAACGATGACACTGAGCCATTACCCACCGATCAACCCGCCGAAGTCGTTATTGATGACTTGGTTGATTATCCCTACTCTAGCGATGGAGATGACCTCGCAATCCACGATTTTGATGTAGCTCCCATTGACGAGGAAGCGATATTTGTAGATGAAGAAGCCTCTGATATCGATCCGACTGAACCGGCTATGATGCCCACAGGTTTTGGGCAATCCTCTGGGAAGGACAAAGATAAGCAGCCTTGGTATTTAGCCAGTTGGCAGTGGTTACTGTTACTGCTGTTGCTCCTCCTCGGAGCATTGGGGTGGCAGGCCTTTAAAGGGGAAGACTTTAATTTTGCGTTCTGGCAAACTGAGGCCACGGACTCTGGTGGAGGCGAAGCAAGTGATCCATCGGCCACAAATCCTGACGGTAGCCCTAGGGATGGCAGTTCTCCCGCGACAGTTGATGGCTCGGAAACTGAGCCGGGCAATGTTGGTGAGCATTCGACGGGTAACGATGCCACCATTGCGGGGACGGGGAATCCAGCACTACCGATAACGGCAAATCCAACGGGCACAGACTCTGACAATGCAGAAGCTGGCAATACCGATGCGGGCAACGGCAGTAATACTCCTAATGGTGCTGCGGGGAACACAACGGCTGGCAATAATGGTATTTCTGGCAATATAGACAATGCCTCTGGCAACGCAGCGGGTGAGGGTAATTCAACGGCGGCGACCGCGGCTGCTAATGGTCAAAGCAATGGTGCGACTAGTCCATCGGTAGCTGATGCTGGCATGGGTAGTGGCAATGGCTCTACTGCACCGGCAGCGGGCAACAACAGGGGTAACCGAGGAACTGCGCCAGCTATGCCCTCGGTTGGGACTAGCGTCATTGTTCCGAATGGGGCTGAGCTACAAACTCAAAATGAGAGTATTTTGACGGAGGCAAGTCAGGTACTGCGATCTAGTCAGGCTTCGAGCTTTAATCAGGCGATCGCCGCTGCCCGCACCATTAAGCCCGGAACTCCCCTTTATAATGAAGCTCGCACCCAAATTAATCGCTGGAGTCGTGTGATCTTAGACATTGCCGAAGCCAGAGCTATGAAAGGGGACATTGCCGGGGCGATCGCCGCTGCTCGCCTTGTACCGTCTGATGTGCCCCAGGTTTATGGCCTTGCCCAAAATTCCATCAAAAAATGGGAACCGCAGCTGGCCGCAGCCCAGAAAAATCGCCAAATTATCGCCAATGCCAAAGAGGAAATTATTCCGAACCAAGCCTCTTCCTACAGTCGCGGCATTAATATCCTCAAAACCATTAAGCCTAACGAACCAGCCTTTGCCGAAGCCCGTGTTCTCCAAGATCAGTGGAGCCGCACTATTTATCTATTAGCAAATTCCCGTGCTGCCCAAGGGAAATATAAGCTCGCTGTTCAAACGGCAAAATTAGTCCCGGCAGATAGTCCATCCCATAGCTCGGCCATGGGGGCGATCGCCCGCTGGAATAAAGGAGTCCGTTAGGGTTACGGGCAAGCCTAAAACTCTGGGAGAAAAGCAGGCTTGGGGACACGGAGACGCGGAGACATGGGGAGGTAGAGAGACTGATTCATATCTTTGTGTTGGGCAAATTACTTTCTCTGTTTTTCCCATCACCCTGTCCCTCTCTCACTGCGTCACCCTTCCCGACCCGACTCAAACTCAGGCCAACAAGGGAAATCACTGTTTTAAGGTTAGTTCGACTAAAATCAGAAAGCCCTAACAAGTCGTTTAAAACCTATGTGGTACAAACGTTTACTGCGTCGGCGATCGCCGAGTTTTGGTCGCACAATAGAGCGGTGGCTGCAGTTTATTGATCTGGTGGAGTGGTTTATTCCCCGTCCGGTCACAGGCCGCAAAACCCGCCGTCTTTATCGACAGCTTTTAGTGGAAGCCAGTTGGCGACTAAATTTTATTGTGCTGACGATCAGCTCTTGTATGATCGCCACCTTCGGGTTGATTAGTAATAGTACGGCGGTGATTATCGGTGCGATGTTGGTTGCGCCTTTGATGTTGCCATTGCGAGGACTGGCCTTTGCTGCCCTTGAGGGGGAACTCCAGCTATTTTGGCGATCCCTATATTCCATCACGGGAGCGACATTACTCTCGTTAGTGCTGTCCTGGATGACGGGAATCATTGTGGGCATTCCAGATTTTGGCTCGGAGCTGGTAGCACGCACCCAACCGAATTTGATCGATCTAGGGATCGCTGTCTCCGCCGGGGGAATTAGCGGTTTTGCCAAGGTTAGGCGGGGCATTAATGATGCTCTAGCGGGAACGGCGATCGCCGTCGCATTGATGCCACCTTTATGTGTTGTAGGCTTGTCTTTATCCCAAGGATTTTTTAATTTTGCAAGGGGCGCATTTTTGCTTTACCTAACCAACCTCCTTGGTATTACCCTTGCCTGTATGGTGGTCTACATTATCGTGGGTTATGCCGAAGCAAATTATACTCTCGGCTGGGCGATCGCCCTCACAATGGTTTTATTTGTGCCCCTTGGCGCTCGTTTTGTCGAACTAGTACAACAACTGCATTTACAGCGCGATATCACCGCTCAGCTCACCACCCAAACCGTCACGGTTGGCGAAGATGTCAGCAATGTCAGAATACGAGTGGATTGGACAGACTCACCGCCGATTATCTACGTTGACTTACAGGCAAAAAAAGAAATTACCCCAAAACAAGCTCTCCTCGTCGAAGCATTTTTACGTAAGCGTACCAAACGAAATTTCAAAGTTATTTTTCGGGTAAGTCCGATCCAAGAAGTCAAATCTGATGATCTTGATCTCCAAAATTTAGATTTGCCCATTATGCAGGAACAACCTTCAAGCAATCCCTCATTCCCATAAAAAATTCTCCCCTACAAAACGCAGCGGAGAACCCTTTCAATCGACATCCTCTCCCAGCAACACCAACCAAGCTTTCACCTATGGTCGGCATACTGCGAAGTTCTTCTGATAGTGGGGGCTGAATTTGTTCAACCCCTACCAAAATCATCTAAAATCACTCAAATCCCTAGCCGACTTTTAAGCCACACTAAAGACAACAACAAAGCCGAGGAGTGCACCAAAAACTACGAGGGCATAGAACTGCACTCGTCCACTCTCGAAGTATTTCAGACCTTCACCACTGAGGAGTGTTGCAATACCAGTTAGGTTCACCGCACCGTCAACAACACGGTAGTCAACCTCCAAAATCTGGCGAGCAATACGGCGGGTTCCCATGACGAATACATTGTTGTAAATCTCGTCGATGTACCACTTATTCAAAGATAAACGATACAATGCCGGAATTTTGGCGGCGATCGCCCCAGCATTGACTTTCTTCTGGAGGTACATCAACGACGCAATCGTAATGCCAATCAGCGCAATACCAACCGAATTACCACCCATAATCAGGAATTCAGTTAAGTTGAAATGCTCAGCATGTTCCGCAGCCTCAGCCACTTCATTGGGAGAAAACACAAAGCTCTCAAAACGATTTGCCCAAGGCATTCCCAACAAACCAATGAGAGTCGAAGGAACAGCCAAAGCCATCAGCGGGAAGGTCATCGTTAGCGGCGACTCATGGGGCTTAGAGCCATGGTGATCATCACCCTTCGCTTCCTTGCCAGCAGCCGCTAATAATTCACCTTGAAGCTTTTCATCAGTACCACGAAATTCCCCCTCAAAGGTCATAAAGTACATGCGGAACATATAAAAAGCAGTCAAACCAGCCGTTGCCCAGCCAATTAGCCACAATGCGGGATTCGCCTCAAAGGCTAAACCGAGAATTTCATCCTTAGACCAGAATCCAGCAAAAGGTGGAATACCACAGATCGCTAAAGTACCAATCAAAAACGTCGCAGAAGTAATCGGCATATATTTACGCAAACCACCCATTAGGCGCATATCTTGGGCGAGAACTGCGTCATGGCCAACCACCTCTTCCATACCGTGAATCACCGAGCCAGACCCCAAGAACAACATCGCTTTAAAGTAAGCATGGGTCATGAGGTGAAATAGACCAGCAGTATAAGCACCGATGCCCATGGCCATTACCATGTAGCCCAGTTGGGACATGGTGGAATAGGCCAGACCTTTTTTAATGTCGTTTTGGGTCATCGCGATACTCGCTCCCACAAAGGCCGTGGTCGCCCCAGTCCAGGCAATGACATTCATCGCCTCAGGGATCGGCTCAAATACGGGGTACATCCGTGCGATAAGGAAAACACCCGCAGCAACCATGGTTGCAGCATGAATGAGGGCAGAAATCGGCGTTGGGCCTTCCATCGCGTCAGGCAGCCACACATGTAGCGGAAACTGTGCAGACTTGGCGACGGGGCCGAGGAAAACAAGGACGGCAAAAACAATGGCAAGGGTACTGCTAATCGCACCGCTAGAAACAAGCTCCACGAGGCGATCGCCGACCACATTAAACTCAAAACTCCCCGTCGCCCAATAAAGACCAAGCATACCGAGCAGCAACCCAAAGTCACCAACACGGTTCACCACAAACGCTTTCTGACAAGCATCAGCCGCCGCCTTACGGTCGTACCAGAAGCCGATCAATAGGTAGGAACACATTCCCACCAATTCCCAGAAAATATAGACCTGTACAAGGTTTGGACTAAAAACAAGCCCCAGCATAGACGAACTAAAAATACTGAGATACGCATAAAACCGGACATACCCAGCATCATGAGCCATATAGCCATCGGTGTAAATCATCACCAACAGCGCCACCGTCGTGACGATGACTGACATCAACGCACTCAAATGGTCTACCGTGTAGCCCATCCGGAGCTGAAAATCACCAGCCGCAGCCCATTCAAGAGTGTAGGTAAATGCCTCGTGACCCTGCCACTGACTCCAGAGGAGACCCAGCGACATCGTCATGGACGCACCAATCAAACTCAGGATCAGTACAGCGTTAATCTGCCGCAGATTATTTGTAAATTTATTAAATGAGATAAGTCCAATCCCGATGATCATGGCTCCAAGCAGAGGGAGCACCGGAATTAGCCACGCATATTGATAGAGCGGTTCCATTACGAATGCCTAGGATTTTGACTTCTACAAGTTCACAGCCATCCATGCCCTGTGACCAGACTTCATCCTAGATTGCACTTCAAAATCCGAAGCCCTGCCTAAAAATCTGTCCGTCACCGCTGCAAACCAAGAGAAGAGCAGCGAACATCGATGGATGTAAAGTTTGCCCCTCATTGTGACATATCCCCCAAGGAATTCAAGCCACCAGAGACAGGGACTCATTTCTGACAAAAATTTCGGCTTCAGAACTATTAATATTTTTGATTGCTGTTGAAAGTCAAGGAGGCGATCGCCCAAAATCAGGACGAGGGGAACCTTTAGAAAACCTTAAATCCAGAGAAAACCAGCAACAAATCTCGAAATTTCGCCCCAGACTGACACAAAAGTAACAAAACAATTAAAAAAAGCTTTTTAGCATGAAGTCTCCCTTAGATTCACCATTCAACACTCACCCAAGTTGCCTAGAGCTACTGACGTGAACACATAAACTTGTCAAACAACCAAAGTCTAAGAAAATCACACCTCAGCCAAAATAGATGCCCATCCAAAGGCTCATTTAAGCGTGAACCGCGCAATGATAGTCTAAAGACTATAAAGCATTTATAATCTTGACTCTATAACAGGCAATAATCGAAAAATAAAGTCGATTAGTAACTCCTAAAGAGTTAGAAAAGCTGATAAATCAAAGACATTGGGAAACTGCACATATATGTACGGTATGACAAGCACAGCAAACTCCGCCGGAACAAAATCCTACGCAAACCGTAAATTTATTTACGAAGTAGTAGGGCTAGGCGGCGATGGTTGCAACGAAAATTCCCTGGTTCGGAAAAGCGGCAGTGTGTTTTTTACTGTTCCCTATTCCAGAATGAGCCAAGAGATGAACCGCATCATCAAAATGGGAGGCAAAATCGTCAGTATCCGCCCAGCCGGAACTGAAGGTGTTGAAGCGAATGGGATTGATTCTCTGCAAACAGCAAAAGCATATCAACCCTCTATGATCATTCACCCTAAAACAACAGACGAAACCATCCCCGTTAATATTTACCGCCCGAAAACACCGTTTATTGGTAAATGCATCGAGAACTACGAACTCGTTAGTGAAGGCGGTAGTGGTACTGTTCGCCACGTTACCTTTGATATCTCAGAAGGCGATCTACGCTATCTCGAAGGTCAAAGTATTGGTATTATTCCCCCCGGCATTGATGAAAGCCGCGGTAAGCCTCACAAATTAAGACTTTACTCCATCGCTTCTACTCGCCATGGTGACAAGGAAGATAACAAAACGGTCTCCCTTTGTGTGCGCCAGCTAGAGTATGAAGATCCTGAAACTGGTGAACAGGTACAGGGGGTTTGTTCTACCTACCTTTGTAACTTACCCGTTGGCGACGACGAAGTAAGTATCACAGGTCCTGTCGGTAAAGAAATGCTCTTGCCTGATGATGAAGAGGCAACGATTGTCATGCTTGCAACGGGTACAGGTATTGCACCTTTCCGTGCTTTCTTGTGGCGTATGTTTAAGGAGCAGCATGAGGACTATAAGTTCCGTGGCAAGGCTTGGTTAATCTTTGGTGTTCCTTACACTGCCAATATTCTCTACAAAGATGATTTTGAGAAGATGGCTGCAGATTATCCCGATAATTTCAAACTAACCTACGCGATTAGTCGTGAGCAAAAGACGGCAGAAGGCGGCAAGATGTATGTTCAAAGCCGTGTGAGTGAGTATGCAGATGAGTTGTTTGAACTTATCCAGAAGCCTAATACCCATGTTTATATGTGTGGTCTGAAGGGCATGGAGCCTCCTATTTCTGATACTTTTACTACGGAAGCGGAAAAGCGTGGTATGGACTGGGAAGAGATGAAGAAAGCAATGAAGAAGGAGCACCGTTGGCATGTAGAGGTTTACTAGGCGATCGCCCTGCCCGGTTAAACGCTATGAGTTAGTCGCTTTTTTGCTAGACAGACTATCTCAATTCATCAGCGCTCTCCCTTTGAGCAAGGTAAAGGCTAAGATCGTTTCGGCGATCGCTAGCCTTTTTTTTGGCTAATGGCATCTCAAGTTCCGATATTTTTACCGTATTTCCTGAACTAAAGATTATTGGTTATGGCGAGAAAAGTTCCAGACAAGCTTAAGTTGAAATTTCGATAAGTGAGATATAGTTTCAGTGAGCTTCAATGATATCTTTTGGAATCCAGATAGTGTTGATGATATTCTTGGCCATAGAGATAGTGTTAGCGTTTAATAAATTCGTTTAATGAATTAATTTTGATGACCTATGACTCATTAATTATTCATTGAGCCACCACATAGATTGAGTCACCACATAGATCGGTTGAGGCGTTGAGGTTAATGTCTTATGTGCTTTAGTCGTATCTTGTCGATAAATTTGCCGATGCCCTCCCATATATCTCAATTATGATGTTTGACCGCAGTTTGAATCGTGTCAATGAGCGCTTGAACAAAACCCTTGCCCGTAACCGATTATTGCAGGATGTAATTAATGAGCTGCAACAACAGTTAGCGGTTAATCGCGTTGTTTTATATTATTTTTATCGTGAGTGGAAGGGACAGGTTATCGCCGAATCCCTCAGTCACCTCCAGTACTCTATTTTGGGTTCGACCGGTGCGGATGATTGTTTTAATGGTGCCTATGCGCAGCTTTATCTGGAGGGCCGTATTTCTCAGGTAGATGATATTGAGTGCATTGGCTATGAAGAATGTCACCTCAATTTTTTGCGATCTATTCAGGTGCGTGCAAACCTTGTAATTCCGGTCATTGTCCACGATCGCCTTTGGGGCCTATTAATTGCCCACCATTGTGAACCTCGCCATTGGACTGCGGGCGATCGCCAAGCAATGTTGACCCAAGCTCGCCGCCTCGAACAGGCTCCTGTTTTAGCTGAGCGTTCATTTTGAGACGAAGAAGCGCGAAGAATAAATTATTTTCCCCTAGCCAAATTTATACCTTTTGGTGTATATGTTTGCGTAAAGTCATACATTAAAAAAAACTATGCTTTCCCTTGATTTGATGTCAAACACTTTAGATGCTGAGCTATCAACCAAAGCACGAATTTTAGTGGTTGAGGACGAGGAAGTAATCCGCGACATGATTGTCATGGGATTGCAAGAGGAAGGCTATGAAGTTTTCTTTGCCGATAATGGTCGAACCGCGCTTAATATGCTGCAAAATCCGGAGTTTAATGCGCCGGATATGCCTTTGGATCTGTTGATTCTTGATATTATGCTGCCGCAGGTTAACGGCCTCGATTTATGTCGTTTTTTGCGGTATCAGGGTAATACGATTCCTATTTTGATTTTGAGTGCGAAAGCCAGTGAAACGGATCGGGTTTTGGGCTTAGAAGTTGGTGCGGATGATTATTTAACGAAGCCATTTAGTTTGCGGGAATTGGTGGCGCGTTGTCGGGCATTGTTGCGTCGCCAGCAATTTATTAAAAGCACGCCTCAGCAAACGGTACGTCAGTTTAAGGATATTTCTTTATTTCCGGAGGAATGCCGCGTGGTGGTGCGGGGTGAGGAAGCGAATTTATCGCCCAAGGAATATAAATTGCTGGAGCTGTTTATGGGCTATCCTCGCCGGGTTTGGTCACGGGATCAGCTGATTGATCAAGTGTGGGGGGCAGATTTTCTTGGTGATACAAAAACAGTCGATGTGCATATCCGTTGGCTCCGGGAAAAGCTCGAAGTTGATCCTAGTCAACCGGAATATTTGATTACTGTGCGGGGCTTTGGCTATCGGTTTGGCTAGGGTGATGGCTCCATAATCCGATACAATCAGCGATATTTATTCTCTGTTCGGTAAGGGTATGGGTCAGGCTTTAGTGATTGGTGTGGGTCGTTCTGGTATTGCTGCGGCCAAGTTACTCAAACATCAGGGTTGGGATGTGGTGCTCGGCGATCGCCAAAATAAACCTGCCCTTGAACAGGTGCGCGACGCATTAGCTCCCCTCGGCATCACAGTTAAACTTGGTCACAATCCAGATTTAGCCGTTGATCAGCCGGATCTAGTTGTAGCGAGTCCCGGTGTGCCTTGGGATATCCCATTTTTGCAAATGGCTCGGCAGCATCAGGTCGATACGATCGGCGAGATGGAGCTGGCATGGCGATCGCTGAAAGATATTCCTTGGGTGGGCATTACGGGTACAAATGGGAAAACGACAACTACGGCTCTCGTGGCGGCAATTTTTAAAACAGCAGGATTAGACGCACCAGCCTGCGGCAATATTGGCAATGCTGCTTGTGAATTGGCGTTACGCGAACAACCACCGGAATGGGCGATCGCCGAAGTGAGCAGTTATCAAATCGAGTCGTCCCAAACTTTGCAGCCTCGCATTGGCATCTGGACGACCTTTACGCCAGACCATTTAGCACGCCACAAAACCCTCGAAAATTATTACAACATCAAGGCTTCTTTACTTAAGCGTAGCCGCCGTCAAGTTTTAAATGGCAATGATCCTTTTTTGCGTTCCCAAGTTGATCAGTGGCCGGATGCCTATTGGACTTCTGTTAAGGGTGAGGCGGATTTACCCTGCGATAAATCCAAAGGGGTCGTGATTGAAGACGCTTGGGTGAAGGCTTTTGGTGAACTAATTATGCCTGTGTCGTTACTGAAAATGGTGGGCGACCATAATCTCCAAAACCTACTGTTGGCGATCGCCGCCGCAAGGTTAGCAGGCATTGAAAAAAGTGCAATTACCGAAGCCATTGCCACATTTCCCGGTGTGCCCCACCGTCTCGAACTCATCCGTAATTATCAGGGTGTGCAATTCATTAATGACAGTAAAGCGACAAACTATGATGCGGCAGAGGTGGGTTTAACAGCGGTGAACGCACCAGCGATTCTCATTGCAGGAGGCGATCCCAAGGAAGGGGATGGGACCCAATGGATTAAACAAATTAAGGCAAAGGCCATCAAAGCTTTATTAATCGGGGATGCCGCCGAAAAGTTTGGGGCAATGTTCTCCGAACAGGGTTTTGAACAGTATGAAATTTTGGAAACGATGGATCAGGCGATCGCCCGCAGTGTGGAGCTGATCCCCGAACTCAAGCCTAAAGTTGTTTTATTGTCTCCTGCCTGTGCCAGTTTTGACCAATACAGTAGCTTTGAAGAGCGCGGCGAACATTTCCGTTCCCTCTGCGAAAATCTTTCCTAAACATCAAAACCGGTGGCGATCGCCTTTTTCTTCGGCACAATCTTTTATCTTGCGGCACAATTTTATGAAGTAATATTTAGCGCAGCGAGATCACGGTATATGAGTTTCAGTCTAGAAAATGCCCCCAAACAAACAGGAAAAAAAGCAATTGTAACCGGGGCGAATACAGGATTAGGCTTTGAAACAGCGTTAGGCCTAGCAAAACTTGGCGCGACGGTCATTTTAGCTTGCCGTAATCTCGAAAAAGCAGACGCGGCAAAAACCAAAATTCTTGAGCAGGTAAAAGATGCTGATGTCACAGTGATGCATCTTGATTTGAGTCGCCTAGAGTCGGTTAAAAAGTTTGCCAGCGAATACCGCGATCGCCATGATTCTTTGGATTTACTGATTAACAATGCAGGCATCATGTTTCCGCCCTACACCAAAACCGAAGAGGGCTTTGAAAGTCAGATTGGCGTGAATCATCTGGGGCATTTTCTCTTGACGGAGTTGCTCATTGACCTGATGCCCGATACGCCAGAATCGCGAGTGGTTTCCCTCAGCAGCAACGCTCATAAATTTGGCAAAATTAATTTCGACGATCTGCAATCCGAGCAAAAATATTCAGCTACGGCAGCCTACGGTCAAAGCAAGTTAGCCTGCTTGATGTTTGCCGATGAATTGCAACGACGTTTAGAGGCGAGTGGTAAACAAAAGATTTCCGTTGCAGCCCATCCCGGTGTTGCCCAAACAGAATTAGCACGCCATATGCCGGGCTGGTTGGTTTGGATTATGGGCATTACCGTTGCACCATTTATTACGCATCCAGTAGACCAAGCAGCTCTACCGACACTGATGGCGGCGATCGCCCCTGATGTAAAAGGGAGTGAATATTTTGGCCCCCAAGGCACTGCTGAAATGACAGGCCAACCCGGTCGCGCTGAAAAAGCGGATCATGCCCTTGATCAAGAAGTCGCCGCAAAACTATGGCAAGTATCGGAAAAACTCACAGGGAAAAAATTTGTTGTCTAATGCATCAGGCGATCGCCTAAACTTTGACCCATAGATTTAACTAATTTTCTATACCTGAATGACCATTTTTAGCAACTTCAATCAAGCTTTTAAAATCGCTCTCCAACAATCATGGACGAAGGCTTATGCCAGAATTGTGGCCTTTGTGTTGCTCTATGGTGGGTTTGCCCATGTCGGCAATATTGCCGGATGGACAGGTACGCCATGGCTCGAAACACCACTGCTTTGGCAATTTATGGATGTTGTTTTATTAATCTTTGATGTCGGTACGGCGATCGCCCTGTGGTTCGGCGTTGCTTGGTCTGTGTGGCTTTTATTCGGCGGTATTTTTTGTTTACAGATTTTGCCCTATACCGTTTGGCGATCGCAGTTCATTTCGAAACCCGAAGACGGTGCCGTTTTAAACCAACTTATTGGCACAGAGCTAATCATTCTCAGCATTTTTTGTATTTTGCTCGTCCTGCCAAAAGATCAAGAAGAAGAACAAGTCGCGGAAGAATAGGTCGGCGATCGCCTGTTTGAAACTTTTGCCTTAATTCATTTTTCGTTAAATAGACCTCTTGCATGAATAAAATAGAAAAGAATGGAATTAGGGGAATGAAGAAACAAAGCAATGTATTACGAAGAGCTAAAAGAGC
>NZ_MRBY01000020.1:845-69835 GCF_001904615.1 [Limnothrix rosea] IAM M-220 | reverse complement strand
AACTATATTAACCACACTCCCTCGACATGTCAACACCTTTTTCTGAAAATATTTTAAGTGGGCTGGGTTAAATCGCTACGCACCGGCTAGGGCAAGGGTTTCAGGCAACAAAAAAATCTAGATTTCTTTCCCAAATACGCCTCTTACATAACCTTTCATCAAAAAAATAATTCTATTCACATCTATTTCGTCTGTGAGCAATTTCTGTTGTTGCTGGCACAAAAAAGGATTTTTCCATTAGTGGTGTTGCTGACTAAATACTTAGACTTCTCACATGACGATTAATCATTGTTTCTAATTGATGCCGAGAATAGTTTTGCGGTGCTGCCAGCATATTCACGCCGATACCGTCCATCAAGGCTATCCATGCTGCCGCCTCAAAGTCTAAATCTAAGTCTGTGGCGATCGCCTCTACTTCAACTAAAGCGTTTAGCTCACTTTTTAGGAATGTTTTGAATCCTTGGTAGAGAGTTGCGTGTTCTTTCATTAATCCTTCGTGGCCGGGTATATGTCCAACGAAGGCTAGCCATACACGCCAAATTTGTTTCAGTTCATCGGTGGTTGGGAGTACTGCCAACATCATCACAGTTAAACGGTCAATGCCTTTAACATGCTGAACCGAACTCATCATTTTTTCGCCTAAACGCTCCATTACCACTTCCAACATGAATAGAAGTAATTCGTCTTTATTACGGAAATAGTGGGTCAAAACACCCGTTGTGCAGCCTAGTTCGTGGGCGATCGCCCGCAAACTTGTTTTCTGCAAGCCTTGCTCTGCAATGAGTTTTATCGCGGCTGAAGCGACTTGCGATCGCCGATCTGATTGCTTTTCTTCCACTGAAGGTTTAGTCATGGCTTCTGCATTAACGAATGTAAAAGGGTCACTCAAGTATTTTATAACACCTGTTATTATTATTTTAAATAACGCTTGTTATGAGTTTTTTGTGATGGCAGCTAATAGGGAACCTGTTCCGGGGCGGTGGTGGCGATCGCCTTTCGGGGGATGGACTGGCTCTTTTTTGTCGGTATATCGGGATATCTGTTGCTGGCTGCAAGCGTAATTCTCGCGAGTCCTCTTTATCTGCAACGACCCATTGCCTTGGGATTATTTGCTTTGGCATTGCTCGGCGATCGCTTTTCATTACGCCAATGCCGGGTTTGGAATGGTTTCTACCTTTGTTGTTCTTAAAACTTTTGGTTAGCCATTTGCTCAAGGAAACTGCCTATCAACCGGGCGATCGCCCATAAAACTGTTGTTGCCTAAAAATTTCACCCAAATATTTACGCTAAAACATCTGTTGAGGTTTACTATCATGGCTTTTCAAACATTTTCCACCAAAGATTCTGTTGCTGGCTTACTTGCTATTTCGGGGATCGCCCTCAGTAGTTTGGTTCCCGGTGGCCCCGTTGAAACCCGTAGCTTTGCCCATATCAATCCTGTGACCTTGGGCGCATTCAATACTTTCCTGACGGCTTTGGCATTGGGTAGTTTGATTCTTGTTTATTTTGTGTTGAAATCCGAGCGATGGGCAATGGTTGGCGCTGCGTTATGTGGTTTGTCTTTCTTCGGTGTGTATGTTGCGGATCTCGCAGTCATCTTTCCGGTATCGCCTGACGCAATGCCCCCAGCTCTACTCACTATTGAAATTCTGGGCACTATTTTGTCATTACCTTTGATGGGATTTTCGGTGCAGGCATGGCAAGCTTATCGCCAACCTGCATTTGTACCTGCGACTACCCCTCAAACCCATGGAACTAAAACGATACAAGCATGGCAAATGGTTTTAGCTTTGGCAGTGGGAATCGTTGGACTCGGCATTATTATTTTCGCGACCCATGCAGCGATGGGTTGATAGCTCAAAATTTTTAATCCCCTTAGACTCTTGTGGCTTAAGGGGATTAAAGTTACTTGATTAAGATTAAGTTAGCGATTAGCTCTCTCAGCTTTTAGCTAAGAATTTCAGCGAGTTGGTTTTGCTCCCAGAGTTTTTTGTATAGACCTTCTTGAGCGACTAATTCTTCATGAACTCCAACTTGGGTAATCTTGCCGTGATCCATCACAAAAATGCGATCGCCCTTTGCGGCGGCAGAGAGTTGGTGGGTGATAAAGATAACGGTTTTGGTATCGGGAGAATGGGAGAGGTAATCGAGGATTTCGGTGGCAGTACGGTTATCAACGCTGGAGAGGGCATCATCAAGAATCAACACAGGCGCATCGATCATAAAGGCGCGGGCGAGGGAACTTCGTTGCCGTTGACCGCCTGAAAGCGTAATGCCCCGCTCACCCACAAGGGTTTCATATTGCTTAGGGAAATTGAGGATTTCGCTATGGATTTGGGCGCGTTCAGCAGAATGTTCGATGGTCGGTTGGGGACTGCCGGGTAAACCGTAGGCAATGTTCTCTCGAATCTGTGAGCTAAACAGGAAGCTCTCTTGGGGCACGTAGGCGATCGCCCTACGGAGATCTTCGAGACGGATATTTGTAATATCTTCACCATCAAGGAACAGTTGGCCGGGTTCAATATCGATGAGGCGGGGGAGGGCATTGGCGAGGGTTGATTTGCCGGAACCGATGGAACCGACAATGGCAATGGTTTCGCCGGGATAAATCGTAAAATTCAAATCGTCTAGGGCAGGGCGATCGCCTTCGGGGTAGGCAAAACTAAGATTTCGCGCCGTAATTTTGCCTGTGACAGTTTTCGGATCGAGGGTAATCGATTGGGGTTCATCTTGAATATGAGGCTCGTTATCAAGGATGGCTTCCACACGGTCAATGCTCACTTCACCCCGTTGATAGGATGTAATCGTAAACCCTAAAAGTGCTGTGGGGAAAACTAAACGCTCAATTAATAAAATCAGTGCAACGAAGTTACCCACCGTTAATTCTTCTGCGGCGATCGCCCTTGCACCAAAGGCCAGCAAAATTAGCAGACTAATATAGGAAATTCCTTCAATGAGCGGAAAGAGTAAATTTCGGGTGCGAGCTAGACCGAGGTTGGCACGGAGTAATTTTTGGTTACGAGCGTCAAAGGCTTGGCGTTCATTATTTTCCTGCGCGTAAATTTTAATCAGGGAAATGCCGCTCATATCCTCTTGGATTAGCTGACTAAGTTCCGATAATTCTTCTTGAACATTTTTCTGTTCGTCCCGCAGTCGTCCACTAAACAGTTGCACCGTAATCAACATGGCTGGATACACGGCGATCGCCATGAGACTTAACTTACCGTGCAGCGATAACATCACAGGCAATGTCATCACGTAGGCAAAAATTGTATTCGCCAAACTCAGTACCGAAAAGCCCAATAAACGCCGCACATTATCCACATCGCTGGTGGCGCGGTTAATCAAATCACCAGAGGATTGATTGGCAAAATAGGCCGGCTCTAAGGTTAATAGATGCTGAAAAATGCGCTGCTTTAAATCAAACTCGACCTGACGACCCACCCCAAAGATTGAGACCCGCGATAACATCCGGAATCCCCACATCACCGAGGCCAAGACCAACATCAGGAGAACAGACCGGGTCAGAGTTGGCAAACCAACTTCGGTACGTAGCGAATCAATGGTGTTACTTAAAATAAGCGGGAGATAGACTCCCAAGCCATTGACGATAAGCAACGCAATGATGCCGATATAAACCTGTTTTTTGTAGGGAACGAGATAGGTTATTAGCCTCCGAAGTCGCGAAGAAGCAGCCATAGATTTTTAGATTCAGGAAATTATCACATTGTCTATTGTGACGGATAACCTCAACCACTGCTTGGAAGGCTCAATAAATAATTTTGGTTACTCTTTTTCTCAAGGTAGAAAAAAACGTAGAAAAAAAGCTCTTAATTTAGATGGCTTGATCGAGGTCAAACATTGGATCGGACAAATACAATTGACGTTGGGACAATTGGGGCGATCGCCGTTGTAGTCGAGGCAGGGAAGTTACTGGGGGTTTTCTGGCGGGTTCCCGTTGAGGCCGATAGATCATCGAACCAGCAAAAATATCAGCACGAAAATCCTGTGAAGGAACGCCGTACAGTTCACTATGACCCGTTAACAGATAGCCATCGACTTTGAGTGCTTGCCTGAAATGCGCCAGTACTTTGGCGATCGCCTCATTTTCGAAATGGAGAAAAACATGACGGCAAAGAATGACATCAATATTTTGTAAAAAATCTGGTAGACAAGACTCCAGTAAATTTAGGGGCATAAATTTCACCAGCTGACGCACCTCAGATTTAATACGCTGGCTGCCGGTGTCAGACATGAGGCAATATTTATTGACAACATTACTCTGTCTCCGTAGCGACCATGCTCCGTATTCTCCTTGGGTGGCGATCGCCAAGGCTTCGGTATTAATATCTGTCCCAAAAATCGTAATTTGCCACGTTTCAATATCCGGAATCAGCTCTGTTAATAAAATGGCGAGGGAATAGGCTTCCTCTCCAGTGGCACAACCTGCTGACCATAGAGCTAATCTTTTTTCCGGCGATCGCCGTTGAATCAACTCCGGCAAAATATGAGATCGCAAGAGATCAAATTGCCCCCATTCCCGAAAAAAGTAACTTTCAGTATTTGCTAGGGCAATAATAATTTGTTGCCACAC
The DNA here is from genome assembly GCF_001904615.1 of [Limnothrix rosea] IAM M-220. Taxonomy (NCBI): domain Bacteria; kingdom Bacillati; phylum Cyanobacteriota; class Cyanophyceae; order Chroococcales; family Geminocystaceae; genus Picosynechococcus; species [Limnothrix rosea] IAM M-220. The sequence goes on along the minus strand of NZ_MRBY01000020.1, from coordinate 65,241 downwards.
AGCGCTATCAATCGGATTTTTTTCCAGGAGTACCCGATAGTCAGCAACACAACTGAGCTCTAAACGTTCTAATGCGAGATTAATCGTTTGCTTTAGACGTTGATATTCCACATCAGCAATAGTAAAGCCGAGGCGATCGCCGACTAAAATACCAATGGATTGAATATCTGAGACAGTTACAACGGGCGTGGGCACAGGCAGTTATCCTCACACAAAATCTAGAAATACGATGTCCTATGGCGATGAATTCAAGTCCAGAAACTAAGCAAAATTTACCCTAGAGACTTAGCATGGCAAGAGTTTTAATCAACTTTTGCATCTTATAGCAATCACGGATCTTTACCGGTGATCGCGATCTCACCCGCCAGCTAGCCCCATAAAAATTCATCACTAATGAAGTGCATACTTTCATCATTTCAAGGTCAATCTCGATTGGTCATTGCCGTTTTTTAAAATAGAAAGAGTTAAACTGAAGCACTAATTTCTCAAATACATATCAATAAGGTTCACAGCTATCCCGTGGAGGGCGATCGCCGATTATGAAAGTCATTGGTTTAATGAGTGGAACTTCAATGGACGGTATTGATGCAGCGCTCGTCAAGCTGAACGGTAACGCCGAAAATCCCCAACTTCAATTAGTTGGCTTCCATACCTATACCTATCCACCGGAATTACGACAGGAATTATTAGAAATTTGCGCGGGTAAAGCAATTACAGTCGAACAATTAGCCGCCCTAGATGACCAAGTTGCAGCGGCATTCGCAGAGGCAGCTCACAAAATTCAGGAACAATTTGGCAAAGCAGAACTGATTGGCTCCCACGGTCAAACGATTTTCCATCGTCCCCCAAAGCATAATCTCGGTTTTAGCTGGCAGCTTGGCAGAGGGGAGGCGATCGCCCAACTGACAGGATTACCGACCGTCAGTAATTTCCGGCGGGCAGATATCACCGCAGGGGGACAAGGCGCACCATTAGTCCCAAAAGTGGATGCATATCTTTTGGCTCATCCCACCAAACACCGCTGTGTCCAAAATCTTGGCGGCATTGGTAATGTCACATATTTACCACCCAAAAGTCAGCCCGATTGGGAAAACTATGTGATTGGCTGGGATACAGGCCCCGGCAACATATTACTGGATCTCGCAATTCAGAAATTAACCGATGGCAAACAAGCCTATGACCAAGATGGCATTTGGGCATCCCAAGGAATACCGAATCTAGAGCTAGTGGCACAGTGGCTAACGGATCCGTTTATTGCGCAACTACCGCCAAAATCTACTGGGCGGGAATATTTTGGGGTAGACTTCCTCGAAAAATGTTGGCAACAAGCTCAAACAAAAAGTCTATCTGAAGCAGATTGGCTCGCCAGTTTAACAGAATTTACGGCGCAAACTGTCCTTGAAAATTACCGCTTATTTCTGCCGCAAATGCCCGATGAGATTCTGCTCTGTGGTGGCGGGGCGCGTAATAGTTATCTCCGCGATCGCCTCCAAGTTTTAGCCGAAAATATTCCCGTGGGCCTTACCGATGATGCAGGTGTTGACCATGATGCGAAAGAGGCGATCGCCTTTGCAGTGTTAGCTTATTGGCGATATGTTCATCAGTTTCCCGGTAATTTGCCCAAAGTCACCGGAGCGAGTCAGCCAATGCTGTTGGGCGATATTCATGAAGCATTAAAAGAACGTCAGTTATGAATAAACATGTAGCCAAAATTCTCTAGAGAAAAAAAGACACGGAGAAGGAAAGACACGGAGAAGCAACGAAAATTTGCATTTTTTGAAAGCTAGTAGGATTGTTTGCATAGAAACATCTCCCGATCTCTCGCTCTCCCATTCACCGCGTCGTACTTCCGAGCATGCTTAAGCAAAACTCACGTTAAAAGACTAATCACAAATTCAATTGATTTTCGCAGGGGTTTAACAGATTCATTAACTTCAACCTAAGGAAAAGTAAAAGCGAATCAATAGGAGTGAAATCATCCCATAGAGAAGGTCATGGAGAAGTTCAAACCCCGACTAATCTTGCCGACGACGACTAGACATGTCACCGCAGCATTTGCAAAAAAAATCCCGTAGTCTGTCAAGCATATCGCTCTATAAACTACGGAAAAACTTGATATTAATTGGTTGTTTAGACCAAGAAAAAACGAACTTTAGTAATTTGTTTCCTCTTTATATTCATACTCTTTCGTTTGCTCAGGCATATTAACGACCGGAGGAGTGTAGGGTTCTTCCTTCACATCGTCATCCCAAACATCACCATCCACATCTTGCTCAGTGTAGCTTCTGGGAGACTCATTATAATCTTCGTAGCCACCAGAATCACCACCCCAATTATCCTCTTCATAGTCGTCGTAGCTCATTGCTTGAGCTTTTTGGCGACGAGGTGGCGGGGGAGCGATGGGCTCTTCTTGCCACTCATCTTCATCCCAATTATCAATGGGTTGGCGGGCTTCAACGGGGGGTCTGGCAACGGGTTGTTGGAGGGGAACGCCAGTACCTAATTGATTTTCAGGACGAGCAGTTGGAGCATAATACAGATCCTCTTCCTCTCTTTCCCAGGGCGGGCGGCCAATCCCTAATCTTTCAAGGAAACCAACGGTAATTTGACTCAGGCGCTCTTCTGCCCCTTCAAATACGATCAAGCGGTTGGGGCCACTGCTAATTACCTCTTCAATGGGTAGTTCGTAGGTGCTAATTACCTGCTCAGGGATTTGGGGTAACCCAAGGGAGGCAATGATCAAAGATGAAACTGTGCCACTTTCTAAATCAAACTGAAAGTCTCGCACTCTTCCGAGGGGTTCCCCTGCTTCGGTAATGACTTCGCTGTTAATGAGGGGGCTGTAGGCTTCAACGTCAACATCTGCCAGCACATCTTCATCTTCGACTAAAACCACATCGCCGGTTCTAATAATTGTGTCGAGATACATATATTTTGGCATTCCCGACACAGAAAACATACTGTCCCGTAGACCGAGGGAGACGACTTCACGACGGTCAATGTCCACTAATACATCTTTAACGACCCCTAGACGTGTGCCGTTGTTACGGGTGATGACTTGGGTGTTGATGAATTCGTTACGTAAACGGATGGAATCAATGGTCATGTTGTTTTAAGTGCTTGTCGATTCGCGAGTGGGTTAATAAAACTTTTTGGAGCGATCGCCGAAATATTGTTTAGATATAAAGGTGTCGCGGCAAATATCTGCAAAAAAACAGAATTTAACTCAGAAAGCCATCAGCCTACTTTTTATCAGACAGTGATAAGAGCAGTTATCCAGCAGACTCTATCATTTCAAGGTCGCCTTGACAACTTTTCGTTTGCATGGGTGCTCCTATTCTAGCTGATCGATTTTATAATCTTCAGCCATCACCTCAAAGGCTTATATATCTAGGAACTGAGCCACTCTACTATAATTAGTAAGATTGTTTTTTTATTCTCTTTTTGATGAGGAATTTTGATGATTGAGTTGGCAGATTTAAAGCGGTCTCTCGAATTGGTTAAGATACGCCTGGGTAAAACTCAGGAGTATCTTTGACTTAAAGACTTTAAATGCCAAAATCTTTGATCTAGAGCAGGTCGCGGCGCAATCGGAGTTTTGGGATAATGCGGAACAGGCTCAGGCAACCATGCAGGAGCTGAATGATCTCAAATCCGGTGTGGAGCAATATCATCAATGGCAGTCCCAGTTTGAGGATGCTGAGGCGATCGCCGAACTTTTAGAACTTGATGAGGATCCGGCGTTGTTAACGGAAGCCGTTGAAAGTTTAGAGGCACTACAAAAAGAACTAGACCGTTGGGAGCTGCAACAGATGCTAGCCGGCGAATACGATGCCAATGGTGCAGTGCTAACGATTAATGCGGGGGCTGGCGGTACAGATGCTCAGGATTGGGCGGAAATGTTGCTACGCATGTATACCCGCTGGGGCGAAAAGCAGGGCTACAAAGTAAAGTTAGCGGAATTATCCGAGGGCGATGAAGCGGGCTTAAAATCAGCGACCCTAGAATTTGAAGGAAAATACGCCTTTGGTTATCTTAAGAGCGAAAAAGGAACCCACCGTCTGGTGAGAATTTCACCGTTTAACGCCAATGGCAAACGACAAACGAGTTTTGCGGGGGTTGAGGTGATGCCGGCCCTCGGTGATGATGCCGTAAAAGTGGATATTCCTGATAAGGATCTCGAAATTACAACCTCACGGGCTGGCGGTAAAGGCGGTCAAAACGTCAATAAAGTTGAGACGGCTGTTCGGATTGTGCACATCCCAACCGGAGTGGCTGTGCGCTGTACCCAAGAGCGCTCCCAATTACAGAATAAAGAAAAGGCAATGGCTTTGCTCAAGGCGAAATTGCTCATTATTGCCCAAGAACAGCGTACCCAAGAAATCGCTGAAATTCGTGGCGATATGGTCGAAGCAGCATGGGGGAATCAAATTCGTAATTATGTGTTTCATCCCTACCAAATGGTGAAAGATTTACGCACTAATGAAGAGACAACCGATGTGAGCGGTGTGATGGATGGCGATCTTGATGGGTTTATCGAAGCTTATCTACGTCAGGAAACGCAATTAGGTGACAGCACAAATTAGCGCGATCGCCGATTTTTATTGCCATTCTCCTTGCAAGATAAACGCTGACCAATAGTAAGGATGTGTCCAGCGGGTTTCTTCACGCATTTCCCGTTGGGTTTCTTGGAGGGCGATCGCCGCTGTCATTTGGTCTTCGAGTAAATTCTGGTAAAAACGGGTCATAAATTCAGCCGTTGCCTCGTCACTGACTTGCCATAAACTCATCACGATTCTTGGCACTCCGGCATACATAAAACCTCGACTGAGGCCGACTAATCCTTCCCCCTGCACATTTTCTCCCAGACCTGTTTCGCAGGCACTGAGCACCAAAAGATTGGCATTGAGCTTGAGGTTAAATACATCGTTAAGGCGTAAAAAACCATTTTGGAGCTGTTGATTTTCATCAAACAACGACAAAACTAAACCCGATAATTCCGGTTCGTTGGCATTGAGAAAACCGTGGGTGGCAATGTGAATGAGATCGTAATCTTGGAGGCGATCGCCCGTTAAAACATCGCGACTGGCATCAAAATCAAAAGCCTGAAATGTATCAACATCGTCGGGTAGCAGCGCCAAAATCCCTTGGGCTTCAGTGCGAGTGCCGGGGAGACGATCCCAATTCACCTGGGAAAAAGTACTGGCAGAGCGCTTTAGAGCCAACAACTCAAGAGGATCACCATCGGTTAGATCTAGATCTAAATTCTTTTGGGGTTGGGGCGGATTAACACAATTAGTATTGGCACTACCAAGGCGACAATCCGCATGGTTGAAAACGGGATCTGCAAGAATAGCGAGAGATGAATCTGCTTTGATCGAAGGAATTGTCTTTTGCCGCAAAATAGCGAGGGTGGAAGCGGAAGGTAAATTAATGATTTCGTGGCGATCGCCGAGGGGGGCATATTCTGGAGTACTGCTGAGGGCGCTGAAGGGCAAATAGTGTAAATTTCCGTCAGCAACGACGAGAATTCGCTTGTCCTGTAACTGAGCTATGGCGGGGGCAAGAATTTCCTGACTTAAAGCCAGTAGAGCAGCTTGGCGTACTTGTTCCCGCTGGCGTTGGCGTGGTGGTGGGAGACCTTCGCGGGCATCGGTAATCTGTTGACGGGCTTCGTCAATCAGCGGGTCTAGCACATGGCGAGCTGGTAATTCGTAGCTTGTGAAGTCTGTTTTTGTGACTGCCCAGAGATAGCTTTTTTCCTTGCCGAGGGCATATTGCAGCAAAATAGTATCCTCATCAAGGATTTGAGTTTGTAAGGCCTCGACATCAAGGGTTTGGGGATATTTTAGGTTGGCGTAATTGGGGCTAAGGCGGCGGATACGATCCTGTAGCGCTTCGTATTCTGTCACTAAAGTCGATAGGGTTTGATCGATTTCGATCTTTTCAGCATCTGTACTTTGGTTTGTACCGTAAATTTCAATGCGCTCGGCTTCCGTTGCGCTGAGTTGGGCGAGGAGTGTTTTTTCCTGTTCTAGTAAAGTGGGATCAATGCCGGTTCTAATGTCTGTATTCGCTTCGGTGAGGAGTTCGAGGAGAGTACGGGCGCGGGATTTTTCGCTAGCGGCAAAGGCGAGTTGGGCATAGCCTTGACCCGGATTTTGCTGATCCAGCTCCATTAATAATTTGATGTAAAACTGATAATAGGTTTGCACGGTGGCAAAGTAGCTCTGGCGCAACTCTGGACTGATAATTTTTGTGCGCAAATCCTCGACGATGGCGATCGCCGCTTCCATGGTGGCGAGGGCATTTTCTGGCTGGCCTTGTTCGTACTCCACCGTTGCGATATTGACGAGGGTTAAAGCTTCTGCACTGCGATCTCCAACAGCTTGGGCAAGGGGTAGGGCTTGATTATAAAAATTTAGCGCCTGCTCATATTCCCCCGTTTCGCCATAAATTAAGCCGATATTGGCGAGAGTAGTCGCTTCCATGCGGCGATCGCCCACCGCCCGAATAATCGGTAAGGCAGTATTAAACACTTCTAGGGTTTCTTCTGGGCTATCCAATAATGCATAAATTAATCCCAAATTATTCAAGGTCGTTGCAGTCATCCGGCGATCGCCCACGGCTATGGAGAGGTCGAGGGATTCGCGATAGAAGGTTATTGACTGAATTAAAAAATCTTCATTGAGTTGTTGTTCTCCGAGGACTTGATAGGTTAACCCCAAATTATTGAGGGTTGTGGCTTCCATTTGGCGATCGCCCACCTCACGAGAGAACCCAAGAGACTGTTCGTAAAATTCCAAAGCTTGCTCATATTCGCCGAGGGAATAATAAACTAAGCCAATATTGCCAAGGGTTGTGCCCACCATTTTTCTTGCTCCACCCGCTTCCGATAGGGGCAAAGATGTTTGATAGGCATCGAGGGCTTGTTGTTTTTCACCGAGGGCATCGTAGGCTAACCCGATATTATTGAGCACTGTCGCTTCCATGGTCGGATCGCCAATGGTTTGGATAATTGCCAACGACTGCCCATAGAAATCAAGGGCTTGTAATTTATCGCCGAAGGAGCCATAGACCAACCCTTTATTACTGAGGACTGTGGCTTCCATCCGGCGGTTATTGACAGCTCGCAGTAAGGGCAGCGCTTCATCGTAAAAAGCTAGGGCTTTTTCTTTTTCCCCTAGGGCATCATAGGCATAACCAATATTGTTGAGCAGTGTTCCCCGAATAGATTGATCACCTAATTCTTCGGCGATCGCCACCGCTGCGAGATAGAACTCAAGGGCTTTTTCCCGTTCACTGAGGTTGTCATGGGTCAAACCCATATTGCTTAGGGTTGTCGCCTGCATAGCGAGGTCACCCACCTGCTTCGAGAGAGGCAAAGATTGCTCGTAATAGTCCAAGGCTTCACGGTTTTGACCGAAGGCATTGAGCACTAAGCCAATATTATTCAGAACGCGGGCTTCCCCTAATAAATCTCCGGCAGCGCGATAAAAGGGTAATGATCTTTCGTAATAGTCCAGAGCTGTCTGGTTTTGCCCCAATAGATCGTAGGAACGCCCCAACAGCAGATACAGTACGGCAATATCGTCAGGAAAATCATTGGCGACCACTTCCGGAATGACGACTTCAAGGTTGGCGATCGCCAATTTATAGCCCTCTTCAGTTTCCGTTTGAAAAGCAACCACAGCTTCTGTAATCAGCGCTTCTGCTGCGGCAGATAGAGTCGCAGTTTCTGCCTGGGCAATGAGCGGCATGGGAGAGGAAATTAAGGCCGTTTCAAGCTTCGGTTGTGTCGGGATGCCAACAATCGCAGCCGATTTCGCTGGTAAGGGGGCATTGAGCCCTGCGCAAAATACCGTTGTAGCGAGAGAAAGAAACGTTGCAGAGCGGATATTCATAACCACCAAAATCCATGTCCGTTTCTATCCTAATGACCCCACTTTAGAACTTGGAATTTGGAGTTTATTTAGTCACAAAAAGCAAAGAATTTCTGCTGAGTCTCTGTTTTCTTTTCCTCTATTTTTAGATATTTTTAAGAGTCCCAGAGGAAGCGAGTATCTAGCTCAAATCCAACTAAAATATCTTCACCGGACAATTTATTTAGCGCTGCTAAAATCTCTACAGGGCGATCGCCGCGATAGATGCCCACCCGTTTATTTTCTATATCTAATAATCAACCCAATCGACAACCATTCGCTTGATATTCTGCCATTTTGCCATACCCAATTTCCAAGAATCTGATGGCGACAACAGCTCAATCACAAAATCAAGGCACAGCGGCAGAAATCCTTGTCGTTATTCTGGCGTTAAGCTGTCCCATGTTTCGAGGGGAATCCAAGACACATCACTAAAATCAAGCGTAAAAGCAGTCATCGGTTTCAAGTAAAAAGATTATGTCTAGGGTGACAGGCAATTTTTTGAGACGAAAGCGGCGATCGCCCCCAAGAAATTCCCCATAAAATAGATAGCAGAGTGACTCAGGTAAATAATGCGATGCAACTGGCTACCTATAAATTCTCCGTCGAAGACTATCACCGCATGGGTGAAACAGGTATTTTGCCGCCTGATAAAAACTTTGAATTAATCCGTGGAGAAATTATCGAGATGTCCCCTGTCGGTTTTAAACACGCAGCAGCAGTCAAACGTTTAAATGCTTTTTGTTGCAATAATTTTCCTGCCGTTGTTAGTGTTCAAGATCCGATTTTATTGGGAGATGTATCGGAGCCAGAGCCAGACATCATTCTTCTAAAACCAGAGGATACTTTTTATGGTTCACGGTTGCCTGTTGCGGCGGATGCAATGCTAATTATCGAGGTTTCGGATAGTACCTTACGATATGATCAAACGGCTAAACTTACTCTTTATGCGGAAAACCAAATTCCAGAAGTTTGGATTGCGAACATTCAAGATCAGCAGTTAGAAGTTTATCGAGAATCGGATGGGTCAAATTACTTGCAAACTCTGATTTTGAAAGATTTGGAAACCATTACTCCGCTCGCTTTTCCTGAGATTGAGATTTCTGTAAAAGATATTTTGGGATAGCAGTGAGGCGATCGCCTATTGCTCTATGATCACCATCAAAATCCTGTATCTACAATTCCCATTCCAGATTCGAACATTTACCCATGCTCAATTCCTTTCTTAAAAAATATCGTCATCACCACAAGCCTCTTGCGGCTTTAGGATTAGTGCTACTAATCACAAGTTGCACTGCCAGTGAAGCCCCACCAGACTCTGCCACTGAAACTCCGAATAACCCATCAGAAGAAACAGTAGTCACAGAAACAGAAACAAATACTGAAATATCCACTCCCAAAACAAACAATGTCCCAACCCAACAGACATCAGCAACGAATACCGAAACGTTACTGAAAAGTTTTGAGCAAGGGACACCATATGCGGTTGTGCGTGCGCAGCTTTTAAAAGCAGGCTGGACTCCTGCAGAAGTACCGGAACCAGGGGCTTTTGGCGTTGAGCGAGAGGCCTATGATTCCGGGTTTATCGAAGTTTCGGCTTGTGCTGGCACTGGCATGGGACAGTGTCGTTTTGAATTGGTAAATTTAGAGAAACAAAAAGGGCTTTCTATCACCACCTATGGGGGTTCTGACCTGCAATTTGGCGATTGGAGTATTTATCCTTACACCTCGGCTGAAGTTGCACCCCCCAGTGACGGCAACATTACGGTGAGCAATCCCATCATCCAAGAGGGCCGCAGCGAGATTCCCTCTCAGTTTCAGGGTGAATGGAATGCGAATTTAGATGGCTGTGGTTCATTATCAAGCGACGGTCGGCTAGTCATTAAACCGAGTCAATTGCAATTTTATGCATCTACGGGAACTGTTTCAAAAATTATGGTGACAGGTACGGCGGGCTTGACGGTCACGGCTGAATATTCTGGGGAGGGATCAACTTGGACTGAAACGGATAATTTTCAGTTATCGTCGGATCTTTCCACGTTGACAAATTTAGATACTGGCGGTGTCCGATATCGTTGTTCTAGTTAGGAAAGATAGGGGCGATCGCCACCCATTTATTTCTGATTTCTACGCTTAATTTGTAAGGGAAAATCAGGCACAATTTCAGAAGTTTCTAGTTGTTTCTCTTTATTGAAAAAAGTGAGGTTGCCGAGGCGATCGCAAATCCAGACTTCCTGTGCCCCTGCCTCAAAATATTGATTTTACGGGGACTCATAACGATTTGTCCCCATTGATTCAGCTCAACTTTATAAGACAAATCTTGTAGTAATTTGTCATCACAAATGTCTTGCCATTCCATGAATTTTGCCTCTGTTTAGCCGACTAAATCCAACATATGTTTCCAGCATAGTAGGAGTTTTGAGAAAATTAGCGAGGGTGGCGATCGCCATCCAAATTTCTCACGATGAAATGTAGTGACAGCAGATGAACTCGAACTCTACACTTGCAGCCTTAGCTGGCAGTTCACGGAAATAACTCAAAGTAATTGCAGTGATTGGGACGAATAATCGAGAAATCTCGGCGGTCAAGGGTGTAAACACGAGCGATATTAAGTCTTTCAGCTATGGCAACAATCGCCGCATCTGTAAAATCAAGCTGATTATCGGCATACTGTTCCAAAATCTCATGGGCTCGCGCTAAATCTTCTGGGATTACAGGCTCAACTTGAACCGCATCAGGTGTCATGTTGGAGACAAAACGACGCATTGCTTGATGCCCCAATCTTGAGGCAATCAGATAGCAAACTTCGGGCAAAACTACTACTGGCAGCACTAACCGTTCATCTACGCTTTGAGCAATAGTCAAGACCCGTTGATGGTTGCGATCGCTCTGATCTGTTAGGGCATAGAGAAAACTGGTATCGAGTATTGCGGTCATACAGAATTGCTTGGTTTGGAACTCCACCCATACACAGGATCAACTTCATTGCGGAGAATCTCTTCATCCCGCTCTGAAACATCTGGCTGATTAGAATTACCTAAACCTGCAACTGCCACTAAAAAATTAGCAGATTGATTTTTTGTTTCTCTGCTCTGGGCTGATTTGTAGCGAAGGTAGTCAAGAAAACTGGCAAGTTCCATCAAATCCTCTTCGGGAAGAGCACTGACTGATTCCAGAATCTGTTGCCGCTCTATGGTGCTTCTATCCATCGCTAAATCTCAGGGCTAGGCTTCTTTCTAATGCTATCTTGTAACTCAAGCAAAACAAGTATGCCAGAATACTTGTAACTATAGCGGCGATCGCCGTACGAAATTCTAATGCTCCCCTTCAGCGGCGGCAAGTAACCTTGAACTCAGCACCGAGGATTTATACCTATCCGCTGCAAGAAGGCTGTTGTGCAAACGACGGTTGCGAAATGTTCCAACGGGACAAGAACTAGGAACTATCACTTTTTATAAACATCTTTTCGGTGCTTGCATTGCAGGAGGAGAATAATCAATTCTTTATCATCGATTTCGTAGCGAACGCGATAGTCACCGATACGAATACGGTACTGATTATCAGACCCTTTCATCTTGACCACTCCATCAGGACGTGGAGCTTCGGCAAGTTGGTCAATCTTCTTAGCGATGCGATTGTAAACGTCATCAGGCAAGACATCCAGCTGTTTTCGCACAGCTTTCGGTGTGATGATGGTATAGGTCATGCTGATCGCTCTGCTCGGTGCGCCTTGTATTCATCAAAGGTCATATAATCCCCTGCTTCGTAGTCAGCACGGGCAGCTTGAATTTCAGCGATATCCTCCGGAGAATCTTCATCATCAGGGAATAACTCAGCTTCCAGAAGCGCCCAAAGCCGATGCTTTTCAGCAATTCCTAGTGATGAAATTGCTCCTAAAAGTGATTGAAATGAAATATCTACTTTCACAGTATCCTCAGCCATCAGAATTTGCCTCCATTTTTATTTTTGCATCATGTATTTTTAACTGTTCCTGTGCCCATTCTCGCAGTTGCTCATCAGGATCATTAATGGCGTGATCGCGCAGCAGCTTGATCGTTTTGGGATAGGTAGGATAGTGAGTTATGAGAGCTTCTAATGCAGCACAACGCGGATCTCCTTCTAGATAGCCTTTTTCACCACCAGGATCATTGACTGCAATCTCACTAAAAATATCAGATAAATCTGAGCTGCATCCCCAATACTGAGACAATGTTTCTACTGCAGAGTGACGAGTTGCCCAATTTTCATCAGATTGAGCAATTTTTACAACAATTGGCAAAGCATCAGGATCATTTTTCCAGTATCGTACCAAACATTCCATAGCTCCTCTGCGAATTGCCCATAGTTTATGGTGCTGAACTAAATCTTTAAGCCAAGGTAATGTATCGCTATTTTCTTTCCAGAATTGAGCGACTGCATTTACTGCTGATTCACACACACCCCAATCCGAATGACCTTCCTGTACTAACTTTTTAAGCCAATTTAAAGTATTAGAATCTTTACCAGAATTGCAGGCAATAGCAAAAACTGCGCGTCTTACAAACCAATGCCAATCTTTATCACTTTCAACACCATTTTTCAACCATTCGGTTAGTTGTATATTTCCCTGCCAAGTAGAAGTGAGATTATCTGCAATTACCCTTGCAACGTCTGCTCCAAAAGGATAGGGTAACTGATTGTCAACTTCATCTTGGAACTTCATTAATAGCTTTTCCGAAATCTCAACTACCTGCTTGCGATTTTTAATCTCCATAAGACACTGAGATGCAAGCGTAAGGTTACCTATAGCTTCACGCTTGAGATAATTATCAGGGGGTCGATACATATTTGGATCATCTAGAAACTGGGTTCTATCTATTTCTACCTCCATTAGAAACTGGATTATTTGCGCTGAAAATTTTGGATCGATCGCCCCACAAATCAATCTCAGCACCTCATGCCAAGTTTCATCTTGCCAGCGTTGTCCAAACACCTTATCGCGTAATTCCTCAAAGGTGAGGGTGCGTTGTTTTTCGAAGCGATGGACGATTTCAATGGCACAGAAATATTCTAAAAAGGTGCGATGCATGAAGCCATAGGTGTCGGCTCCGCGATAGCAGAGGATGAAATTGCGTTCTCGGAGTTGTTGAATCAACCGACTGGCTTTTTCGCGAGGTTCGCTGAAGCCCTGATCGCGTAGATACTCAGTCAAAATGCGGGTGAGTTGATCAGCACTAATCAAATTCCCCTTCAGCCCTTTTTTTCCTGCCTGCATTTCGTAAGCAATCAGGCGCAACATCTCTTGTTTCTCCCGTCGCCCAATCGAATCCATCGGGATCTGCAATCGCTTATGATCCACATCCCAGTGGTAGAGCAACACGCGAGAAGCCTGATCGTAGAGGTCGGCGCGATCACGCGGTAACTCCTGCCGTCGATTCAAAATTACCATCATTGTCAGCAGCAGGGGATTATCTGCCAGGTTGGCGATCGCCTTGGAATTAGCAATCGCATCCTTCAATCGCTGTTTCAATCGCACTTTATCAGGATCACGACCCATCGATAGGTCATACCAGCGCTCAATAAACTCGTGAATCTCGTCGGTATCGAGGGATTGAATGGTGAAGTGTCGAAAACTGCTATTCTGGAGGCGATCAGGGTTATATCCAATAATGCGAGATGTGACTATCACCTGAGCTTTGGGATATTGCTGCGAAAAGCGAATGATGTCATCAATGACAGTGGATTGAGTCGGGCGATCAAATACCTCATCCAGCCCATCGAACATAACCAGCGTTGAAGACTCTAGTAGATGCTGATGGAGTTGCTGCTGGTCAAATTGCCAGTCCACACCCTGACCTCGATGCAGAAATTCGAGGAAATTAACAGATGGATTGATGGCGAATTCTCGCAACTCAATCAATAACGGCAGTCTCTCAGTGTTACCATCGACCCATTCCAGTGCCAGATATTGCAATAGACTCGACTTACCCGATCCTGGATCTCCTAAAATCACTGCCCGATGAGAGTCTGCTACCACTTCTAAAACCTTTCGTGCGGGTTGCTGAAAATACTCATGGCGATAATGCTTTAAGGCTTCGGGCGATAAATCTACTTCGAGCTGCCCTTCAGCTTGCAGTTGCCGTTTCAAGTCTAAAGGCAGGTCATAGCGCATTGGGGGTAAGGCTTCTCGCACCGTTTGCTCAATAAACATTGCCCAGAGTTTAATGGCATCAACGCGATCGGTGCTGTCGAGGGTGTACAGTTTCAGATAACCATAACTGGACTGCAAACTGGCTCGATAAGTCTTAACATCAAAGCCGGGCGAGAGTTGGGCAGTATTGCGGGCAATGTCTTCTAATAGATCGGTTTCAAGCAGCGATCGCAACTCTGGATTCGCTTTAACAATGCCCTTGACCTCATATACGTATTCCTTGCAGACTCCCCGCCAATCAAACTCCTTTGAGGGAAATTGCCATCCAGAGACTTGATACTGTTGTGCCCAAATTTGCTCTAACTGCCCATAATCAATTTGTTTACAATCTTTTTCAAAGGCTTTTCCGAGAATGGGGCGGACCGACTTATCCTGCACAAACTTCTTGATTACTGCTTTGTAATGATGCTGAATACTGGTTTCGTAAACATCGTTAATCTGAAGCTCCTTAATAAATCGCTTAATGAAGTAGCCAACTGCTTCCGCCATCGGTGTTTTCAGTGCTGTCGCACTGAGTCGGCTAACTCCGCTACTCAGGCAATCCTTGAAAAAATCTCGGACATACCCCTCCAAAACAGGTTTACTCAAATCGAGAATCTGCTCTAGTACGAGCTTACCTAGTTCTATTCCCGTTGTGGCTGCAACCCATTCCAGCATACTGAGATTTCAGACTTGACCTAGTATTACCTCTAATATCGTACCCGTGATTGTAAAGATGCCAGGGATTTCAAGCCATAACTGGCAACCTTTCACTACGCCCTCACCAATAACTCAGGCGGCACAACTACGTATCATGCAGATGATTTCTATATAATGCCTTCTCTGTTATTTTACACATAGAATATTCTTGCATAAACAGCTAAATATAGAGTGTTGTGCAAAAAAAATCCGCATAACATCTCTTTAAAAGGCAATATCAAAGATTTTAAAATTTTGCCTGATATCATCCCATCGCATAAGTTGTTAGATGTGGTGCGCGAATTCATTCGTCTCAAGTATCATTCCTACCGTACTGAGCAGAGTTATTTGGACTGGATTCGACGTTATCTGCTTTATCAGAATGGTAAGCATCCCCGTGAAATGTGCAAAGCAGAGATTCAAGCCTTTTTGACTCACTAGGGTGTTTCATGATTACTACTCCTGTGTTGAATTGGGTGGCAATGTCGTGCATAGTTTATAGAAAGACTGAGTTTAGAATCGCCCCCTGTTCCCCCATCCTTAACGAATTGCAATCTTTGTCGGCTTAACCTTGAGGGAAAATAGGTAGGCATAAATTTTGTCATAACAAGTTGATATGTCTGATCCAACAATTGAATCGATCCTCCACGAAAATCGTACCTTTGCGCCCCCTGCTGAATTTTCCGAACAGGCGCATATCAAAAGCCTTGAGCAATACCAAGAACTCTACGATTTTGCGAAAAATGACCCGGAGAAATTTTGGGGTGAACTGGCAGAGCAGGAACTGGAATGGTTCGAGAAATGGGATACCGTTCTCGATTGGCAGCCTCCTTTTGCAAAATGGTTCTCCGGCGGCAAAATTAATATTTCCCATAATTGCCTCGATCGCCATCTGAAAACTTGGCGCAAAAATAAAGCTGCTCTTATCTGGGAAGGGGAACCGGGTGATTCTCGGACGCTGACTTACGCGCAACTCCACCGGGAGGTTTGTCAGTTCGCCAATGCCATGAAAAAACTGGGTGTGCAAAAGGGCGATCGCGTCGGTATTTACATGCCGATGATTCCCGAAGCGGTGATTGCTTTGCTCGCCTGTGCCAGAATTGGTGCGCCCCATACGGTAATTTTTGGGGGATTTAGCGCCGAAGCTCTCCGCAGTCGTCTCGAAGATGCGGAAGCAAAGTTGGTGATTACTGCTGATGGTGGTTTCCGTAAGGATAAAGTGGTTCCCCTCAAGCCCCAAGTCGATGCGGCGATCGCCGATGATTTTGCCCCCAGTGTGGAAAATGTTTTAGTCGTCCAACGCACCAAAGGCGATGTGGAAATGGTCGAAGGCCGTGACCATTGGTGGCACGAAATGCAGAAAGAAGTATCTGCAAATTGCCCCGCCGAACCGATGGATGCAGAAGATATGCTCTTCATTCTTTACACCAGCGGCACAACTGGAAAACCCAAGGGCGTAGTTCACACGACGGGCGGCTATAACCTCTACACCCACATGACCTGCAAGTGGATTTTTGACCTCAAAGATGACGATGTGTACTGGTGCGGCGCAGATGTCGGCTGGATTACCGGACATAGTTACATTACCTATGGCCCCCTCTCCAATGGCGCAACGGCAGTGATGTACGAAGGTGCGCCCCGTGCGTCGAACCCCGGCTGTTTTTGGGAAGTGATCGAAAAATATGGCGTAACGATTTTCTACACTGCACCCACTGCCATCCGTGCCTTTATCAAGATGGGCGAGGAGATTCCGAATAAATATGACATGAGTTCGTTGCGCTTGCTCGGCACAGTCGGTGAGCCCATTAACCCCGAAGCTTGGATGTGGTACAACCGCGTCATCGGTGGCGATCGCTGTCCCATTGTGGATACTTGGTGGCAAACCGAAACAGGCGGCGTAATGTTGACTCCTCTCCCCGGCGCAACGCCTACTAAACCCGGTTCCGCAACCCTGCCTTTCCCCGGCATCGTTGCAGACATTGTTGATCTAGATGGCAATCCCGCTGGTGATAATGAAGGCGGTTACCTCGTCGTGAAACAGCCTTGGCCGGGTATGATGCGCACGGTTTACGGCAATCCCGAACGGTTCCGCAGTACCTATTGGGAACATATTGCACCCATCGATGGCAAATATCTCTACTTTGCGGGTGATGGGGCGCGGCGTGATGAGGATGGTTATTTCTGGGTAATGGGTCGTGTGGATGATGTGATGAATGTCTCCGGTCACCGTCTCGGCACAATGGAAATTGAATCAGCGCTTGTGTCCCACCCAGCTGTGGCGGAAGCGGCAGTGGTCGGCAAACCCCATGATCTAAAAGGCGAAGAGGTGTTTGCATTTGTCACCCTCGAAGGTAGTCAACCCGCTAGTGATGAGCTAGAAGCTGAGTTAAAAGCCCACGTGGTGAAAGAAATTGGGGCGATCGCCCGACCCGGAGAAATCCGCTTTACCGATGTGATGCCAAAGACTCGCTCCGGTAAAATCATGCGTCGTTTGTTGCGTAACCTTGCCGCGGGTCAAGAGATTGCCGGGGATACTTCCACCCTCGAAGATCGCACAGTCCTCGAAAAACTTCGCGGTTAAACCCAATTAAATAGTTTTCAAATTTTAGTCCCTTGCAATCCATGTATTGTGAGGGATTTTTTATTCTTGACTACCCTTTTAGCCAACCGAAGATTTCACCGACGGTCAGCTCCACATTTTCAGCAAAGGACGGTACGGGTAAAACTTGTTCAGCTTGGTCAAAAACGGCAATGGATTTATCGGCTGAATAGACAAAAATACAAGCTTCAGCGGGATCAATGAGCCAGCCTAGTTCAGTTCCAGAATCTAAGCAATGCAAAATATTCCGCATCACTCTTGAAGGGCTTTGTTGGGGAGAAAGGATTTCAATTGTCCAATCTGGATGCAACTCAAAGGCATTGGCAATGTCACCATTTTCATCCCGTGGAATACGCTCAGTTTTAAACACGGCAATATCTGGAACAGTAGAGCGATCGCCAAAAGTACAGCGCAGTTCTGGAAAAGCTTGGGCTGTTTTAGTCGCATGAAAAGCAAGGGTCAACATCAAACTCAATTCCCGTTGGAGCAAACTATGTTTTCCTTGGGGCATAGGTTTCTGGATAATCGATCCGTTGATATATTCGCTAGCGGGTTTGGTTTCGGGCTGTTCCAAAAATGCCGCTAGAGTTAATGGCTTCGTCAGTGCTTGTACCATGTGACCTGCTTTTTCTGTAGGTACTACTTATTTTAAGAGGCAAAACTGAAAATCCCAATCGTGAAATTGGGGCTACATTCAAATTGTGGCTAAGATCCTAGAGGCGATCGCCCCCTGTCCAAAGACATATTCATAGAAAACCAATATGCTAAAACGCTATTTTTTTGTACTATTGGCCGCTGTTTCTGTCTGGGGCTGCCAAGCAAAATCCACCCCTCCAGAAATTGAACTCGCTGAAATCACCCAAGCGCAACTCGGCGATCGCCTGTCCCGAGTCTCATAAGAATTGCAAGATAAAATATAGTCAAGTTCTCTGATAGGCGATCGCCATGATGACCTTCACGCTCGACTTTTCTTCAAACCTAACTATCGATGACGAACAATTTGAAAAAAATTGCCACAATAACCCCGATGTTCAATTTGAACATACAGCCCAAGGAGAATTAATTATTATGCCTCCAGTCGGCGCAGAAAGTGATGAGTGCGAAGCAAATATCATCACAGATTTAATGAATTGGAATCGTCAGAACAAATCAGGAAAAATCTTTAGTTATTCGACTTTTTTAAACTCCCGAATAGTACTCTAAAATCTCCTAATACAGCCTAGATAAACTTATTACGCTGGAACAAACCGAGTGCAGAAGTAAGAAAAAGATTTGCTCAAATTTGCCCTGATTTTGTCGTAGAAATTTGATCTGAAAGTGACTTAATTAAAACACTCCAAATAAAAATAAAAGAGTATATCAATAACGCTGCAAAACTCGGCTAATTAATCAATCCCCAGTCCCAAGAAGTAACAATCTATTAACTCAATCAATCACCCAGAATTCCTTCTAGACCCAAAATTTTAGACGGTGGCAAACTAATGCTTAATTTTACTTGTGAGCTAGATCTGCTTTGGTAGACAAGGGAAGGATGACCAGATTCATCTTGTCGAAAGATATTGTTGTTAACAATAGGACTATTTAGCCGTTAATGCCTAGGAACAAAACAAGCTAACCTTTTGTCAACTAAGGAAGCCTTTTTATAGGATTGATTTCCTTAAAATAGACTGCTAAATAACGAAAAAAGATTGTTACAATCTTTGCATGTAAATTATATTTATATGTTTTCTCACTAGAGATATATATGCTTTTTGACACTGTGACTTCGACATTTGAAAAAGAGGAAAAGCAGAATAGCTCTTCTTTTTTGAAAGAATTTTTGATTATATTTGCATTACTAATTTTTAGTCATTTACTAACCGGGAATATGGCTGAAAATGAAGTGGGTAAATTAATGTTAGCTAAACAATTCATGTTTCCTGATTGGCTACCCAATGACTGGTATCTTAGTCAGCCCCAGAAGTACCAAGCGCTCTTTCAGCTTGTGTTTGGACATAGTATTGCCTATCTTGGTTTTTTAGCGACATCTATCCTTGGCAGGATTATTTATTACAGCCTTATTTCTTTTGGGTTAGTCTTAATTGCCCGACAAATTAAGCTTCATCTTTTAAGTCTATTTACTGCAATTACATTATTTCTTTACTCGCATCAGGGAATGGCGATCGCCGGAGAATGGATGGTCGGCAGTTTAGAAACAAAGGGATTTGCCTATGGAATAGTGTTGATTGCTATTTGGTTAGCTATGAAACAGCGATATATTTGGATGATTGCTAGCTTAGGGATAGCAACTTCTCTACATATTTTAGTGGGCGGCTACGCCACATTAACTTTTCTCCCGTGGCTTGCTTGGAGTGCTTATAAAAAAGGATTGTTCCGACAGGAGTTTATCAAAAAATATTTGTCAACAATTTGTCTCGGAACTTTTATTTATTTATTAACGAGTATTTTTGCAACTGTAACTTTATTTCATAGTTTAAGTAAAACTGTCACAGCGCCGGAAAGTATGCTTCAGGCTACTTATATCTATACGTTTCTCCGAAATTCACACCATTTAGCTCCATTTACTTGGCAGAAAATTCGATTTTTAATAATTATAATTTACCTTGGTATTTTTGGATGGTGCTGGCATAAGACAAAGGAAGAATTCGTTTTTTCTGTACAGAAATATCCTAATAATGGGACTGGTATAAAGAGTCGCTTATTATTACTTGAGTTGACTGTATTTAGTCTTATCCCATTATTTGGTGGTTTTGTCGCTGTCTTTTTCGACTCAGAGGGGGCATTGCTCCAGTACTATCCATTTCGTTTTGGGAGCTTGATGCTTGCCTTAAATTCATTATTAATTGCTGTGTATCTTATTCAGAAATATATCAAAACTTCTCGTTACATTCAAGGGTTTAAAAAATACGGTTTTTCTCTATGTTTAGTGACTTTAGCTTTGGTTCATTCACTCACTCTGACAAGCTTTACAAAGCAAGCAATTAATTTATTAGATTTTCCCATTGGTATTGAGCAAAATAATTTAGAAAGTCAAGATGTGTTTACTTGGATTAAAAATAATACGGCAAAAGAAGCTATTATAATTTCTTCGCCAAGTCACTATATTGGTTTTAACTGGCTGACTAACCGAGCAACGATTGCTAAGTTTAAATTGGTTCCACCGACAGAGATTCAAATTTTTGAATGGTATGAAAGGTTAAATGATTTGTCTGGCTATCCGAAAGATTATGTGTGGCAAAAAACAGGTTTTGAGATGGAGGAAGAGTTACATCAAGATTATCAAAAACTAACAACGGTTCAAGTCAAAAATTTGATGGAAAAATATCAGGCTCAATACTTTTTTGATTATCGTAAGCATAATCTAGATTTGCCGATCGCCTATGAAAATAACGGTTATCGTTTGTACCAAAGTAACTAATGCTCGTAATATTGTCTGGGCTATAAATTTATTTGGAAATATGGCAAGGGTGATCTAACTAACTTTCTAGGTAGGGTGATTTTAAAAATGGTTTTCTGTAACTTGGCAAAAGTAATAAAGCCATAAATCTGGATGAGCTGATAGTTCTGCTGGGTTGGAAATTTTTAGACCTGTTTTCCATGAGTAAATTTCAATGTTTGAGAAGTTTTTTTCTAGTTGTTTTGTCTGTGCTTCTGCACGAATATAATAGGTTTTTAATTTAAAATTGTGGGATTCGTCTTTAATGATTAAGTGATTTGCTATGGTGAGTTGCTGGTATGTGATGGATAGGTTGAATAGTATCAAAATGACCAACATGATCAGATTGACATAGGTATGAATAGGGTTGAAACTAAGCTTGTTTTTCCAGTCAAATTCTTTTGCCATTGCCTGTAAGTTATGGCTGGAAAAAAGGACATAGCAGCCTGTTTTACCGATGCGATTTATTTCTTGCAAAATATCAAGGCGATCGCCATGGGAGACATAGTCAATGCCATTAAAGCTAAATAAAATAAAGTCGAAAGAATTATCGGCAAACTCTGCCATATTTCTCGCGTCTCCCACTTGCAAAGTCATCACATCAGACTGATTTTGAAAGCGTTTTTGGCAAGCTTCAATCATGCCATGGGAATAGTCAATGCCTGTGTAGGACTCGACCAAGGGGGCAAAATGTTTCGTTGTGCGACCACCACCAATGCCAATATCCAACATTTTTATAGTGGGTAACTGATGGCGGAGTTGGTCAAGGATTGTTTGTTCGGCGGGCTGTAGCAGTTCTAGTTGGGCGTAGTAATTGATGATATTTGCCGCGCTGTAGGTTGCCTCGTTTTTTTCACTCATGCAGTCAAATAATCAAAAATTTATTAGCAGCTTCGTAGTCTAATACTTTTTCTTTGGGCGGTGGGGCGATCGCCGCCAATCTCTCTATGTACCAAGACTTTTATCCTATGATTGCAAGAGACCTAAAAGTTAAACGTCAAGCATGGCACCTCAACCCCGTAGCCAAACTATTTTCAGCGGTACACCCTATTTGCAACTGGAATATCAGGGGGAACAGCTCACCCTAGATCTCCGCAAAGATATTCATATTATTGGGCGTGATCCCCAGCAAGCTGACTTGGTTGTGCCACAGGATTGGCTCGTTGTCGGGCGGTGTCAGGCGACGATAAAAAAACAAGGCTCGCAATATTTCATCTATGACGGCGACGGCGTGAATCCCAGCACCAATCGTCTATCGGTCAATAACATCACTATTTCTCCCGATGGCGGCGATCGCCTGCAGTGCGGCGTAGAATATCATATCGGGCAAAACCCAGAAAACTGGGTCACCCTAGAGTTTTGCTCACCTCACGATCCAAGCTACGCCAACCCTCCCGAAAAACGCTCTGTTCTCATTCAAAATCAAAAAATTACCATTGGGCGCGATGACCATGCAGATTTAATTCTCGACGCGCCAACGGTATCCCGAACCCATGCCATTGTCACTCAGCTTTCCCCCAGTAAATTTATCCTCGAAGATAAAAGTACCAATGGCGTTTTTGTAAATGGTCAAAAAGTTCAGAACGCCACAACCCTAGCTCCTAATGCAACCATTCGCATTGGCCCCTACACCTTAGTTTTGCGAGGTCAGCAGCTCCTCGTGGCCGACCAAGGACAAAATATTCGCCTCGATGCCAATCACATTCAGCGAGTTGTTAAAGGGAAAAATAATCGCTCGATCACCATTCTCAATGATATTTCATTGCCCATCGAACCCGGTCAGTTTGTCGCCTTAGTCGGGGGCAGTGGCGCGGGAAAATCAACGTTAATGCGAACCCTTTTGGGTATTGATCCCACCACAGAAGGGATCGTTTCTCTCAATGGGGAAGACCTGCGGAAAAATTTCAATATTTACCGCACTCAGATCGGTTATGTGCCGCAACAGGACATTGTCCACCGGGATTTGCGAGTGAAGGATGTCTTAATTTACGCTGCTAAATTACGCTTGCCGCCGGATATCAATATCAACGATGTCGTCAATCGAACCCTCGAACAAATCGAGATGATTGACCGAAAAGATACTTTTGTGCGTAATCTCAGTGGTGGGCAACTAAAACGGGTCAGCATTGGCGTGGAATTGTTAGCCGATCCGAAACTCTTTTTCCTCGATGAACCCACCTCTGGGCTCGATCCGGGTCTCGACAAAAAGATGATGCAACTATTGCGAAAACTGGCTAATCAGGGACGCACTATTATCCTTGTGACCCATGCCACCAGCAATATTACCCTCTGTGATCGCATTGTCTTTTTGGGGCGCGGCGGTAATCTTTGTTATTTTGGCCCCCCCGACGAAGCGATGAATTTCTTTGATATTCGGTCGGGGGATTTTGCCGATATTTATATCAAACTAGAATCCCAGCGAGCTGTCGAAACGGAAGCCCATAATTTCCATGCGTCTCCCTATTGTCAGCGGTATGTGAAAAACCGTTTGAGTGGCAGCAGCATAAAAACGGATAACCAACCCCCACAAAAGGCGCGACGTTCTTTTTTCCAGCAATTGCCCATTCTCAGTAGCCGTTATTTTCATCTCATCGTGGGGGATAAGGTGAATTTGGGGCTGTCGCTGTTCACTGCACCCATTGCGATTTTGTTAATTTATCTCGCGCTAAAGGATCAAGATCCCCTTGTACCAGATCCTGATGTGACCAATCTTGCGCCATTGGCACTACGGGTTTTGTTTGTGTTTACTTGTACTGCTCTGTGGGTGGGTTTTTCAAGTTCGCTACAGGAAATTGTGAAAGAGTCGGCAATTTATCTCAGGGAACGGCTCGTAAATTTGGGTTTGTTTGCGTATCTCGGCTCAAAAATTTTGATTCTCAGTGGGGTGGCGATCGCCCAATCTTTGTTAATGAGTATCGTTATTTTGATCTGTTTTTCTTCCCCAGACCCAGAACTTGTGCCTTGGTCAGTCGGCGTGACAATCACCACATTTTTGACCCTCTTTACTTGTAATAGTATGGGTTTGATGATTTCTGCCAGTGTGAAAAATAGCTCCCAAGCCAATAGTGCTTTGCCGCTACTGTTGTTACCCCAGATTATTTTTTCAGGGGTGTTGTTTAGCATGGAAGCGGGTCTAGGGAAAATCGCGTCGTGGCTCATGTTGAGTCGTTGGTCGGTGGGGGCCTACGGCACTTTAGTGAATGTCAATGCCTTACTCCCAGAAATGCAGGCGTTACCCGATGGCACAATTCCTGATTTGCCCTTTGATTGGGCGGAGGCAACTTATGACCCCACTTGGGAAAATCTTGGGCTGAATTGGGGAATGCTCCTGTTGCATAGTGCGTTCTATTTAGCGGTGACGTTTTGGATTCAGAAGAAAAAAGATATCCTCTAGGCGATCGCCCATCATTAAAAACGCCCAATTTTGTCGCCTTGGCTCAGGGAGATGCCGTAGGAAAAGGGAGCTTCAATTGATGATGATTCCCTTGGCTACCGAAGTAACCAGCGCACTGGGTACAGCGGCGATCGCCCCTAAAATACCCGCCACCACAAGATAATAAGTCAGGGGCAATAAAACCCGACGAATGATCAACCCCTCACAACCGTTTAAGCCCACCGTCGCCGAAGCAGCCACCACATTAGACACGCAAATCATATTCCCCGCCGCCGCCCCGATCGCCTGTAATGCCGTTACGACCACAGCCGAAGCCCCAATTTTTGTCGCGACCCCAAATTGAAACAGAGAAAACATCATATTGCTGACGGTGGCACTCCCCGCAATAAATGAACCCATCGCCCCAATGATCGGCGCAAAAAATGGGTAACTAGAACCCGCTAAACTCGCCACACCATCCGCCAAGGTGACAGGCATACTCGCAAGATCAGCTTCATTAAAACCAGAGTTGATAAAGACCCTTGCCATCGGTACAGCCGCCGCCAAAACGAGGGCTGTTCCAGCTAAAGTCGACACCGCATCACTCGTTGCTTTGAGCGTTGCCTTGCGCTGCATACGGTGGAGAAAATACGTCAACATTGCCACGAAAACAAATATTGTGCCCGGCAGATAGAGGGGTTGAGAGTTAATGGCGATCGCCGTGCCGAATAGACTGGGAAGATTGAGCTTGGGCGCTTTAAGAAATGCTTGAAACGGCAAAAAAGGCAGTCTAGAGAACATCAAAAATAAGCCGACTAAAACATAGGGAGTCCAGGCCTTCATTAAGCTAAGATCTGACCGCACATCATTATTAATATCTGCAGTTAAACTGCCAGACCAGCCCTCTGACCAAGTGTCTGCCGGGGGGAAATCCCAAACTTGTTTGGGGATTAAAAAATGTTTTTGGGCTGCGGGGATAACGATGGCTAAACCCACTAAGCCCCCAATTAAGGAAGGAAATTCTGCCCCTAAAAAAATTGCCGTCAAAGTGGAAGGAATCGTAAACGCGAAGCCGGCAAAGAGGGCGAACCAGCCCACCGCCAATCCTTCCCGCCAAGATTTGCGCTCACCATAGTAGCGGGTTAAAGTGCAGACCATAAACAGGGGAATAAGAGTGCCAATAATACTATTTAAAACTCCGACCCGCATGACGATAAATTTAAAATATTCAGCATAGGTAAAACCCTGTTCAGCAATGTGGTTTGTCACGATCGCCACCCCTTCTAGACCCGTATTAATCCCCAAGGAAACTGGAATACCGACAGCTCCAAACACAACGGCGGTACTGTTGGCAATAAGGGCAATGGTGACGGCAGCTAACGCCGGAAAACCTAAGGCCACTAATAAAGGGCTACAGACAGCGGCGGGTGTACCAAAACCCGATGCCCCTTCTAGAAAGCTGCCAAATAACCACACGATAATGATTGCTTGAATGCGTCTATCGGGAGAAATCGCCAGTAAGCCGCGCCGAATGGTGGCGATCGCCCCGGATGCCCGCAGGATATTTAGCAGTAAAATCGCCCCAAAAATAATGTAGAGAATCTCTGCCGCCATCACTAACCCCTGAAGCGTCGAAGCCATGACAACAGTGAAAGGGACTTGCCAGATCAAGAGGGCGATCGCCGCCGTGACGAGGTAGGCGATGGGCATCGCCTGTTTTGCCGAGCGTCTCGCAATGACGAGCAATAAAAATACCGTCACAATCGGCGCTAAAGCAAGCAAACAATACACTGCAAGTTCCATTGAAATACACTGTTTAAGTTAAGTTGAGTCTTGGGGGCAAATGCACCCTTAGCCAAGGCGATCGCCACCCCAGAGTAAGTCTATGCTTTCATCTCTGCCATTTCATCCCCCTGTCCTAAGTTTTGCGGGGATCATGACTAAATTCTTTGACCAAAAAAGTGCCATAGTCATTTCAAAAAACGATGAAACGACTCAAAAACGTAAGTCCCCCTTGATAAGCCGGAGCTTTAGTAAAGAGATTTAGGGGGATCGAATATGCCGAACTCAACTGAAAAGACAATATTTTAAAGATTTTTTACTGCTTAACAGATTACTTGAGGTTTGCTACTGGCCGAATCTTCTAAACGACATTGGCTAATGTGAGCCGCTAAACGAATAGCTTCTTTCATACTGGTGGGATTGGCAATCCCTTGTCCAGCGATATCAAAAGCTGTGCCATGATCCGGCGAAGTGCGAATAAAAGGCAAACCAACCGTGGTATTAATCGCATAATCGAACGCCATCAACTTCACCGGAATGAGACCTTGGTCATGATAAAGCGCCAGATAACCATCAGCCCCAGCTTCAAAATTAGGTTTGCCGTACCAAGCTTTACCCGTTTTCACCCACATGGTGTCGGGGGGATGCAGTCCCGTGAGCGTGGCTTGGGGATATTTGAGTCGAGCGGCATCGAGCCAGTCGTTGAGCCAATCTTTTTCTTCTCTGCCGAGCTGACCATTTTCGCCGCTGTGGGGATTTAGTCCGGCGATCGCCACCCGTGGATTTTTTATCCCAAAATCATTATCGAGGGATTCTAATAGCAAACCCAATTTCAGATCCATTAGCTCTGGAGTCAAAGTTTGCGGCACATCCGCAAGGGGAATATGGGTCGTTGCCAGCAAGCTGCGCAATGTCCAACCGGTGTAGGGCGATCGCCCGATAAACGCCATCCCATAACGATCACTATTCGTTTTTTGCGCCAATACTTCCGTCTGACCAGGGTAATGATGACCCGCCTCATGCCAAAAATTCTTCGCAATCGGTGCAGTAACAATGCCAGAAAATTTGCCCTCTAAAGTCGCGTAGATAGCCCCATTAAGATATCGAAACCCCAAATCCCCCGTAAATGCCGAACCTTGACCCCAATAAATTGTTTCATCAAGATCCCCCATCGGGTCAAACACCTCTAAATTCCCTGGATCTGCTAAAGGCTCTGTCGTTTTTAACCGTAACGCTGCGTAAGCCTGCTCTAAAAGACGACGATTACCCACAATGGTGATGGAACACAGTTGCCGAATGTCTAAATCTGCGAGGGCTTTTAATAAAACCTCAGAACCAATGCCCGCCGGGTCACCGAGAGTTAGCGCAAGATGGGGTTGCATAGAAAATTGCACAGATTGCAAATATCGTTTAAGGTTCATCATTTTGCCACAAAAAAAGTAGAGGCGCACCGCAATGCCGATCTCGAAAAGATCACCTCTACTCTAATTTCAAAATATAAATTGAAAGTTTGTAAAACCCTACTCAGATTTCGGCTTAAAATCTAGAGCAACAGAATTAATGCAATAACGCTGGCCAGTCGGTGGCGGCCCATCATTAAACACGTGACCAAGATGGGCATCACATTTCGAACAAAGGACTTCGGTGCGCTTCATAAAAAAACTAAAGTCAGACTTTTCGGTGATATTTTTCTCATCAATAGGCTGCCAATAGCTCGGCCAACCAGTGCCAGAGTTAAACTTAGTCTCGGACGTAAATAAAGGATTACCGCAGCAGACACAGTTATAGGTTCCTTCACCCTTATAGTCGTGGTACTCCCCTGTAAAAGCCCTTTCTGTGCCATGTTTACGGGTTACTTTGTAGGCTTCTGGCGATAATTGCTCTTGCCATTCGGCATCGGTTTTAACAACTTTTTCTGTCATGGTGACAATGGAAATCTTAAATCTGTGAATTGCTACTTATCCTAGCAAGATCCCTCCAGGGCGACATTGGTGAAAAGGTAGAGATAACTACCCCGCCCCAAAATCTACGGGTTGAAATTAGATGCCAGTGTCTTGGTGGATCGATTAGCTTGCAGGACATATCCCTAAGGATTTACTCGAATCGAAAACAATAGATTTTTGCTTGTTCGTTGCCGGGCGATCGCCGCCATTAGCCACCCCACAAAAAGGTTTTGGAGAACAGGGCTTGGGGTATACTCAACAAGCCTTTTGACCAATCTCGAGGAGAACACATCAATGCGCTGTGCCATTATCAGTCGTGCCGGACAGACCCTAGCGCGAGGAAAATTAGTCCTAACCGCCGTTGAAGCCGATCAGCTGCGCTTGGATTTGGTGACGGATCGCGGTCGCTATTTAGAAGGTGGTTTGGTAAGCCCCGACGGTGATATGACTGAGGCAAGCTTGGAATTATCACGCAAATTTTTTGATGTTTGGGGCATGAGCAATCTGCAATTACACGTTACATTACGTTAAGAAGAAGGCATTGTACGGCGATCGCCAACCCTGCACCAGAGCCGATACCAACCTAATATGATTCCCTACATATTTACTAAAAGCCTTGTCAAAACTTGAAACCAGCTAATTTCTCCCTACCTAACATGTGAGGCAGATCACATAAAGCATGTAGCAAGCGTTACAGCAATATCTATTTACAATTCGTTATACTGTATTCAGTGGGTCATAGAGATTCACTTGTTGCTCACATAAGGATTTACAACATTATGGATACTCAAGATACTAAGTTTGGTTTTTCTAACTTTGCAGAGACTTGGAATGGTCGCCTTGCAATGCTTGGATTTGTAATCGGTCTAGCGACTGAACTTTTGACCGGACAAGGCATTCTCTCTCAGATCGGTTTAATGTAATCTGACGATTTCAATAGTTAGATAATGCGAATGTGGCTGGTGCTCTAGATCTACTGGGTTTGTAGCGCCAGCCATATTACTTTTTTGGCAGACTAAATGTTTATTTTTAGGGTAATCTATGTTTCCCAACCTTTTTCAGGCAACTCAAGAGTATTGGCGTAAGCTTGACGATTTGGAAGCGCGCTATCAGAATAATGAAATTTCAATTCAGGAAGTGAATGCTGAAGTTAAGAGATTAATGGCAGAACTGGGTGAAGAGCGGCGACGTTCTTTGCGCTTTACCGCAGATGTTCTTCAAAATTGGCTTGTTACCCAAAAGGAAAGCTTAGTTGGCATTTCGGCGATCGCCTTAGTTTGTTATGGCTGGCTTTTAGTCGCACAGTCAACCTAACTCCACTGACTTTAATGCCATAGCCACAAAAAAGGCTGTCGCTTTGCTAAAGACCAAATATTTGAAAAATTAAATATCTAACAACTAAATATTTAAAAACTAAATACTGATAGAAAAGCCTTGCTTAGATATAAATAAATTGGCCCATGAATTCTTAGGTATCTTGATTAACCAGCGTATCTTTAGACTTATCGTTGGCATTCATCTTCGAAGAACGTTTAGAGGTTGTCCCCACAGAGCTATTTTCATTGTCTTCCCCTTCAAGCCGAATTTGTATCTTTGGCCCAGAGCTGGCTAAGCGAATAATTAAGCCATCTTTTGCATCACATTCATCAACGCGTTTGCCGTCAATGTAAGTCCCATTAGTGCCGAGATTGACAACTTTCCACTGGTCACCGTCCTGCCTTAGCTCTACATGGTGGCGGGACACAACAGCACTATACAGAACAACATCATTATCTGTAGAGCGACCCACCCGTACAACGGATTCGGTTCCAAATGTCCAATTTTGCACAGGGATGGATTGTAAGGGGTGTAACAGTGTCAGGGTAATCACAAATGGTCTTGGCTCTACATACTCAGCTGGTTATGTGCTAACTAAATTCTACTGATAATTAGGTGAATTGAGCGTCATATTTTCAGGTCGATTTTAACACTTAATAATCTACTAGAGTTACTAATTGCCATAAATTTTGATTTCCTTTAGGTCACTAGCCTAGGGTAAATAGTTAGTTTTGCTAATCGTTTCAAACCAAGATAAATAGGAAAAAACTATCGAGGTATTCAGCGCAATCGTGTGGTACTTGAGGATTTTCCCGATTTCATTGTGCCGCTTACCAACGAATTTTAAACATCTGAAATAGTTCTCCTTCGGATTGTTTCACAATTTTTGCGCCGGATTTTTTGATGAGGGCTTGCCAACTGCTGAGGTCTTCAAGGAAGACTTCGGTACCGAGGTAGGTTTCGATAATTGACCAATCTTCGGCGATATCTGCATCGGGATTAATGACATCAAAAACGAAAAAGCTGCCGGGTTTTAAGATTCGTTTTACTTGGTCTAGTACTGCTTCCCAGTAGTCGATGGGGTAATAACAGCTAAATCCGGTGGCGATCGCCACATCAAAGAACTCTTTTTCGTATTCTTCGAGGCGATGGGCTGGCTTATTAGAAATATTTTTAAAGAGCTTGGAGTTGAGCTGTGGGGCACGGGACTGAATAATTTCCGTGCTAATTTTACTAATATCGTGGCCATAGAAATAGGCATTCCAGTCGCGCCACGGATAAATTAAAAAACTAATGCCACAACCGATATCTAAGCAGCGCTGATTTTTCTTGGGTTTAACTAACTCCCAAAATGGTGAAGTGACGCGGTTTTGTAGTTTTCCTGATTGCCAATCGAGAAAAATGGGTAAAGCTTGTACTTCGTCTGGAAGATCGGATTTTTTATTTTGAAATTCTTGATCAAATCGTTTCGAGACCGCCTCAGATATTTCAAACCACTGCAATGCGGATTGGTTGCCTGTCGGAATGGAATAGGTCATAGCGCGTTGCCCGAAAAAGATGTTTCGGCATTCTAGCGGAGATGAAGGTATCGGTTCTCGGTTTTGTATAAATGTGTGAAGTTGGCGGTGAAGGGGTGAGCGGGGGACGGGGTGAGTGGGGACGGGGAGATTTTGTTATTGATTACGAAAGTCAGCTGTTTAACTATTTCAGTCAGATTGTCTTTTCATGTCTCCGTGTCTCCGTGTCTCCGTGTCTCCACGTCTCTGTTGTTGGCGATCGCCCCAGTTTAGGCTACAAAAAAGGCTCTCCATTTTAATTGTGGAAAGCCTCATTATTAGGTAAAAATCAAACCGTCATTGTGATGTAAGTTCTCGGTGGTAAAGATTTAAACCATCACGAAAATGTCGTTGTTACTTAGATCAGCATTGTTGGCAAGCGTTGCAAACTGGGTTTGAGCCATGCCGCCGACACCGTCAATGTCAAAGGAGAGTGCCCCTGTGGTTTGTTCGTAAATAAAGCGGTGGTCACTGGTGGTGGCGCTAGAGCCAAGGACAAAATGTTCCGCGTCTAGGGTGCCAATGGTCAGGGTTTGATCGAAGCCCCGCAGGGAAATTTGAATTTGATCGTTGCCATTGCCAAAGTCAGTAATCACATCTAGTCCCTCTGCGTAGTTACCAAAGAAGAAGGTGTCGTCACCGTCGCCGCCCGTGAGGAGGTCGCGTCCGTAGCTGCCCACAATGAGGTCATTACCATCGCCACCGAGCAGTAAATCGTCACCGTCACCTGCGAAAAGGTAATCGTTGCCAGCGTCGCCCACAAGGTAGTCTTCGCCGGAACCAGTGATGAGCTGGTCGTTACCGTCGCCGCCTTCTAGGTAGTTATCGCCTTCGCCGCCTTTGAGGATGTCATGGCCATCTTCTCCGTAAAGTAGGTCGTTGCCTTCTTCTCCGTAGAGGCGATCGCCATCATCTCCGCCTTTAAGGTTATCGTTACCGCTGCCTCCCTTGAGGTTGTCTGTGCCATCGTTGCCATAGAGGAAGTCGTTACCGCTACCTCCGAGGAGTTCATCGTTGCCGGAACCGCCTTCTAGGTAGTCGTTGTTTGCGCCGCCATCGAGGTGGTCGTTGCCATTACCGCCGTAGAGAGAGTCGTTACCTTGGTTGCCATAGAGTTGGTCGTCGCCGGAGCCGCCTTCGAGGTAATCGTTACCGAGGTTGCCAAAGAGTTGGTCGTTATCGAAACCGCCATAGAGTTGGTCGTCGCCGGAACCACCATCAAGGATGTCGAGACCTTGTTCGCCGAAAAGTTGGTCATCGCCGGAACCGCCGTCTAGGGTATCGTTGCCACGACCACCATCGAGGAAGTCTTCACCATTTTGACCATAGAGGCGATCGCCGTCGTTACCGCCGTAGAGGTAATCATCGTGGGAGCCGCCATCGAGAAGATCAATGCCATCGCCGCCTTCGAGGATGTCGTGACCATGTTCACCGTAGAGGCGATCGTTACCCTCATCACCGACAAGAAGATCTTCGTTACGGCCACCTTTGAGCAAATCATCACCAGCATCGCCGAACAGATCGTCATCACCGTTTTGACCATAGAGGCGATCGTTGCCGTCGCCGCCAGTAATGATGTCATCTTGGGAGCCGCCCTCGACGTAGTCATTACCCGCACCAGCATCGATGAGATCTTCTCCTTGCTGACCGTAAAGTTGGTCATCGCCAGCACCGCCGAGTAATTCGTCGTGACCTTTGCCGCCGTCGAGATAGTCATCACCGTCGCCTGCATCGAGGAAATCGTGACCGTTTTGACCATAGAGTTGATCATTGCCGTCGCCACCGAGCAGTTCATCGTGACCTTTGCCGCCGTCGAGGAAGTCATTGCCAGTACTGCCATCAAGGAAATCATTACCTTGGTCGCCGTAAAGTTGATCGTTGCCTTCGCCGCCAAGCAATTCGTCGTGACCCTTTTCGCCCTTGAGCAAATCGTTGCCTTCGTTGCCTTCGAGGTAATCATCTCCCCGTCCACCAAAGAGGCGATCGCCCCCTTCGTTGCCGTAGAGGAAATCATCGCCGCCATCGCCTTTAATGGTGTCGCGACCTTCTAAGCCCCAAATTTTATTGGAGAGGCGATCGCCTTCAAGATAGTCGTCATATTCAGAACCGGCTAAGTTCTCGACCGTTTCGACAGTGTCACGCCGAGCATCACCAGCCCAACCTTTACCTTGTTTGAGGCTGATTGCCACGCGGGAACCAGAGTTGTAGTAGGAAACAGTGTCCTCGCCTTCGCCACCGATAATGATATCGGCTCCTTCCTCGCCAACAAGCCAGTCATCGCCATCGCCACCATCAAGGATGTCGTCGCCTTTGCCGCCGTAGATTTCGTCGTCGCCATCTAGACCCCAAATCTTGTTGTCGCGGCGATCGCCCTCAAGGAAATCATCGTATTCAGATCCTTCAAGGTTTTCGATGTTCGTTAAAGTGTCACCATCGGCATGACCAGCCCAACCCTTTCCTTGCAACAGGCTAACAGCAACGCCAGCATCAGAGTTGAAGTAAGACGCAGTATCTTCACCACGACCACCATCGAGAGCATCAGCCCCAGCTTCACCGACGATAAAGTCATCGCCATCGCCGCCATTGAGGATGTCGTCGCCAACACTGCCATACATTTCGTCAGCACCGTCATCCCCTTCAATGGTGTCATTACCTTCGTCACCGAACAGCAGATCTTGACCGTCGCCACCACTGATAAAGTCATCGCCTTCATCACCGTGAACTAAGTCATCATCGTCACCACCGTAGAGAGCATCATCACCAGTGCCACCGGAGATATCATCATTGCCGCGATCGCCAGAAATAATGTCTGCGCCTGCGTTGCCTAAAAGAACGTCAGCATCATCACCGCCAGAAATGGTGTCATCGCCTTCGTTACCTTCGATGTAATCTTCGCCAGCATCGCCTTGGATCTCATCGTTACCGTCGTTACCGTAGAGCTTGTCATCGTCAGCACCACCGGAAATGGTGTCATCACCAGCGTCCCCTGTGATTAGATCTTCGCCCTCGTTACCGAAGAGAGTGTCATCACCATCGCCACCGGAAATGATGTCGTTATCCTCATTGCCTTCGATGTAGTCGTTACCAGCATCACCAGTGATATTGTCTCGACCTAAACCACCGTAAATGGTGTCATTGTCTTCATTACCAGCAATTAAATCGTTACCAGCGTCGCCACGAATGAGGTCATCTCCTTCGTTACCAAAGAGAGTATCGTTAGCGTCACCGCCAGAGATGGTGTCATCACCGAGGTTGCCTTCAATGTAATCTCTACCTTCGTCGCCAGTAATGGTGTCATTGCCGTCACCACCGTAGATTTCATCGTTGGATTCATTGCCAGAAATAGTGTCATCGCCTGCGTCACCATAGATCAAGTCTTGACCCCGATTACCAAAAATCAGGTCATTGCCAGCATCGCCATTGATCAAATCATTACCGTCGTCGCCGTAGATCGTATCGTCATCAGCACCACCGGAAATATTGTCATCACCGCGATCGCCGTGGATAAAGTCATCACCTTCGTTACCGAAAATGGTGTCATTGTCGTTGCCGCCGGAGATATTGTCATCACCGAGGTTGCCCTCAATGTAGTCTTCACCGCGATCGCCCCGAATCACATCATCGCCGTCGTTGCCGTAAATTTCGTCGGCATCGTTACCACCAGAAATCTCGTCATTGCCAGCGTCACCCGTGATGAAATCTTCGCCGTTATTACCTTGAATGACATCGGCATCATCACCACCAGAAATTACGTCATTGCCGTCGTTTCCTTCGATGTAATCTTCGCCGCTATCACCAGTGATCTGATCATCACCGCGATCGCCGTAGATGGTGTCGTTATCTTCGTTGCCCGCAATACGGTCGTCACCATCGTCACCATGGATTAGATCATCGCCAGCGTTACCGAAAATGAGATCGTTATCGTCACCACCAGAAATGTCGTCATTGCCAGTGCCACCATAGATTTCATCGGCTGCGTCGTTACCTTCAATGGTGTCATCGCCAGCGTCACCGAAGATCAGATCCTGACCTTCGTTACCGAAGATTTCGTCATTGTCGTCACCACCGGAAATAGTGTCATCACCAAGGTTCCCCTCAATGTAGTCTTGGCCTTCATTCCCGGAAATTACGTCGTTGCCGTCGTCGCCATAGATTTCATCATTGCCTGCGTTGCCATAGATTTCATCTTCACCAGCATCGCCATTAATGACATCTTCACCATCGTTACCTTCGATGTAGTCGTTGCCATTGCCGCCGCTAATTTCATCGTTACCGACACCGCCATAGAGTTCATCGTTACCGTCATCACCCCAAATACGGTCATCACCGTAACCACTGTCACCAAAGACAATGTCATCGCCGCCACCAGCATGGATTTCGTCGTCGCCATCGCCACCGCGAATCACGTCATTTTCACCAATGTCGGCGCGTCCTTCGAGGTCTCCCCAAATGGTGTCTTCCCCTTGGTTGCCGAAAATCCGGTCTTCCCCACGGTTGCCGATGATGAAATCTTCACCGCGTTCGCCGTAGAGGGCATCATTGCCTAAACCGCCATCGATACGGTCATCGCCTTCACCCCCTGTGACAATGTTGTCTTGGCGATCGCCAATGAGGTTGTCGTCATGTTCGGAACCAACAACATGGATAAAGTTTTGAATTTGGTCTTGTCCGCCCCAACCGTCGGTTGCTGTACCTGTTTCGAGATTAACAGTTACGCCATCAGCATCACGGCGGTAGCTCAAGGTATCGATTCCTTGACCGCCATCAAGGTTGTCATCGCCTGCATTACCAATAACGAGATCATTGCCGTCTAGGGCTTGGATATGGTTATCGGAATCGTTGCCAATGAGAACATCGTCGTAGTTTGTGCCGATAATGTCTTCGAGGTTCTGGAGGGTATCTGTGCCGCCCACACCGTCGAGTGCTGTACCGGCAGAGATAAAGAAATCGGGTTCTAGATCGGTGTAGTAGGATTCGGGGTTGTCCTCGTTAACTTCTTGGTTGTAGCGGAATGGACGAACGTGGACATAGGCTTGGCTTTCGTCGATATTGACGATTGCACCGGAAGTCGAACGTTGGTAATCCACTAAGTCAACGTCTTCACCGCCATTGATTAGGTCGTTGCCTGTGCCACCGATAAAGTAGTCATCACCGGATTCACCAAAGAGGCGATCGCCGCCGTCATTACCCTCGATGTAATCATTGCCTGTGCCACCGAGGATTAGGTCATTACCAGATTCGCCATAGAGAGCATCATTATCTTCATTGCCTTCAATGTAGTCGTCGCCAGAGCCACCTAAAATTTTATCTTCACCAGTGTTACCGAAGAGGCGATCGTTACCGTCATTGCCTTCGATGTAGTCTGCGCCTTGATTGCCGTAAACTTCGTCATCACCGGACTCGCCATAGAGATAATCAGTATTTTCATTACCTTCAATGTAGTCATCTTCAGTACCTCCCCAAATGGTGTCTTCTCCAGTGCCACCATAGAGTTCATCCTCTCCCCATTGCCCTCGGATTTCATCATTGCCGGACTGACCATAAATCTTGTCATTGCCAGAACCACCTTCGATGTAGTCACCGTAAGTGCCACCTTCTACGTAATCATTTCCAGCTTGGGCATAAATCGTATCTCCGCCGTCGCCACCATAGATATGGTCATTACCATCGCCACCGCGAATTTCATCCCATCCGGATTCGCCGTAGAGGAAATCTCCCTCCGAACCACCTTCAATGTAATCCCAACCAGAACCACCTTTGATGGTGTCTATCCCTGATTCACCATAGAGGAAATCTCCTTCTGTGCCACCTTCAATGTAATCTCCTCCAGAACCACCTTTGATGGTGTCTACCCCTGACTCACCATAGAGGAAATCTCCTTCTGTGCCACCAAAAATTTCATCCTCACCGGAACCACCTCTGATGGTATCTACATCAGAGTTTCCATGTAGTATATCGTTACCTTCATTGCCTTCAATGTAATCTTGTCCTTCACCACCAAAAATTTTGTCATCACCAAAGTCGGGAAGTGTCTGAATATTGGATTCACCGTACAGAAAATCATCTCCAGCGTTGCCGAATATAAAATCACCACCACCACCACCTAGGATCGTATCGCCACCAAAGTCTGGAATTGTTTGATTATTTGATTCGCCATAAAGAAAGTCAATACCCTCATTGCCTTCAATATAATCACTGCCAGCACCACCGAGGATTATATCTAGTTTCATTCCTCCATATAATTCGTCATCACCTCCATTCCCATACAATTGATCAGTCCCATCAAGACCATAGAAAATGTCAGAATAGTTGCCTCCGTGCATCTCATCATTTTTATTAGAGCCAATAATGATTTCAACAGCACCAACCATATCCTGATACTTAAAATCACCACCTTCAGAGTCGGTTAATCCTTGATAGCCAAAACCATCCTGAACTCTGTAGATGTGGTTGCCTTCAAATTGCCCAAACTGAACTTCAATGCCTTGCTCACTACTTGAATAATCTGCTCTATCCTCAATGCCTTCCCCTCCATCTATGAAATCATAGCCTTCTCCTCCAATTAAAGTATCATTTCCATCTTCACCAAATAAGGCATCGTTACCAGCTTTACCATCAATTTTTTCATCATTTCCATTTGTGCCTTTAATCCAATTATCTTTGTCATTATCTCCAATATGATCTTTTCCACCTTGAATACTCTCAATACCATTTTCAAAATAAAAACCTTTAGGTTGTAATTCAGAAATATAGTTATCAAAAGCGATATTTATTTGAGATTTATAGGGATCTACTTTGAGATAAGTCTTTAATAGATCGTGGGCATCGAAGCCTGTCGTCAATCTATTTAGTATTGCTGCTATACCAGCATCAAATGTGTATATCTTCGGAAAGTTTCTTTCTTCAAAGTTTACAATAGCTCTTGCCAAGTTGTCGGCAAGTCCAAGTGCCCAAATAGCAGGTGAAAGAAAACCGATATTAGTAGTCAAAAGATCGACAAGTTCACTTTTATTACGACCATCTTGAAAGTATGTAATTGGGTCACCATTATTTTTGACATTCTCAAGCTCATAACTTGAACTATTTGAATATGGCGTAGGAGAACCTGCGGCAATAATCTTAATCTTTTCTGGAACAAAATCAATGAGTTGTAAAGCATCTTCTAAGAAAAAATTTCCTTGAGAGTGACCAAAAAGAATGGTTGAATTTTTATCATTATCACTAAACCAAGACTCTAGATCATTTTTAATAGGTTCACTCTCATGGAGGCTAGGCCAAGCACCATCTGCAAAATGTTGAGCAAAAGTTTCAGTCAAATCAAATTTTAAATATATATCGTTCAAAAAACTATCTATATCACCATTTAAAAGATTATTGACTACATCAAAAGTAATGCCTATGGGACTAGACTTTACTAAAGCATTAATAATTCCAGATAGAAGGTCAGCCGTTCCGTCTAAAAAACCTTTACTAAAAAAGTCTATAACTGAATTGTTATGATTCCCTGCACCTAAAATCAGTGATTTATATTTGTCATCGATAGCGATTGATTGGTCTTCATGAATTAGACTAAAGTGTAATCCAATATCTTTTCTTGCATCTTCAAACGATGTTCCAGATGTAAAAATTCCATTGGAGAAATACACATCTGTTCTGCCAGTAAGATCAATTCTTTTTTCGAGTACTTCCAGAGCATTAAAACTAATAGGAGGCAAGTTAGAACTGTCGGAGTTTTGTTCTACAGTGATCTGCCCATGAATAGTATTAAAGTCACTTTCCTCTTTAATACTCATTAATTGTGTTGATTCCAGATCTAGATTTTGCACTAAATGAGAAAAGATAGCCCCTTCATCTCCGAGAGTATCTGTTTCATTGATTTGAGCATCGACAGAGTGACCAATTTCTTCTAGCCAGACTGCGGCGATCGCCCCCACATTTTCACGATTAGCCTCAAGAAATTCCTGAGAAAAATAGATAGTATTATTTGCCGCAGCATAAGCACCATTTGCCCCTTGGAGTGTTGCGCTGGGAAGGATTTCCACAGGGGGAAGCTCGAAAGTCCCAGATTGCCAGCTTTGCCTGATTTGCTCCAGAGCCGTTGGGTCATACTCTTCCCCAAAAGACTGCTGAATCACACCGAGAAAATCCTCGCGAGTCGCAAATGTACTGAGCTGAAACTGAACATCAGCCAAAACCTCTTGCAGGAGCTTGGGTAGAGCATTTTGGGGTTGTGGATTGGTAGAAGCAGTGGTTCCGGACATGGTAGAAGTCTCCAAAAATTTAGGCGTACGTAGTACATGTCAAAAAGGCGATCGCCTTCGTAGTACATATCGTTTTGATGCGTAAGGGTTATGCACTATTTGCTGACAATCAGTTTTCAAATATCTGTGAAAACCCTAGAAAGCCCCTTAATAAAACGACCTTGGTTAAGTACGAATAATTGTTTGCAAACTACTCTAAAAGCCCTAAGAAAAATTTTTAGGGAAAAGAAACACACTGCAATAATTCAGTGAAAATTATGATTTTCAAATGCCAGAAAAAATCATATTTAGATGATAAAAAAGAAAAATATTACTTTTGTTTTATGGATAAAATTAACTTTATGAAAAATACGAATTCACTAATTATTGCCATCTCAAATTTGCCAAAAGTTTTAATGAGGCACAACACCATCTCTTATGGTCTTGGAAGTGAAGTAGAGAAAAGAATGGATTGTCGTTCTTGAGGTTGTAAAGGGAGTTCTGATAAGTCATTTCCCCAGAGATTTTGACCATTACTCAGAAAATATGGGATGAGATGGGCATGGGATGGGACTAGGGGCGCAATAGAGGCATCATTTGTCTCGGAAAAAACAGATTTGTAGAAAGCTAGATCGGGATTGAGACGAATCGAACCATGCTGCAAGATGGCATGTTTGCGGCGCAGTTGAGCAGAACCGATTAATTTATAGCCATTTTCCGTCACAAGATCGGCGCTGGTATGGGTGCGAAAACAACTGTCGTGGCGAGTATAGTTGCGTTGGGATTTGCCGTAACTTAATTCAATTCCCAATTCACGGAAACCCGCGATCAGAAAACTACATAGCCTTTTATAAATTTGGCAGCGATCGCCCTTCAATCCAGACGTAATAACCGCGTAGGTCAAATCCCCTTGGTGCAGCACCGCTCGACCACCGCTCGGACGACGGACAATATCAATCTTTTCACCTTGATAAGTCAAACCATGCCATGCTTGCGGATACTTGCGTTGATGACGACCGAGGGAAATCGCCACCGGTTGCCAAGTATAAAACCGCAAAACCGACGGCATCTTTCCAGCGAGATGTTGCTCCAAAAGCCACTCATCGATCGCCATCTGAGTCTTCCCATCAGCCTCCATCAGAGGAATATACCGCCAACTATGACTCACACCCTTCCCTTCCCTGATAACTGTTCACTGATACCTGATAACTGTTCACTGATACCTGTTCAAAGCAATCCTTCCGGCAGCCGTCCCAAAATCTTCTTAATATCTTGGCTACGATTTTTATCCATCACAATCGTGACATCGCCCTGCCGCACGACTACCACATCAGATACACCGAGGGTAACAATGGTTTCATTTTCGTTTTCGCTGTAAACAATTGAGCCATCAGTATCAAAGGCTTGGTAGTTGCCCACATGGACATTTTGAGATTCGTCCGGCGGTAATAATCTTTCAAGGGATTTCCAATCTCCCAAATCATCCCAACCAAATTCAGCTGGCAGCACATAAGCGTTTTTTGTTTTTTCCATCAACGCGAAATCGACACTAATTTTTGGCAGTTCGGCGTAGGCTGCCGTGCCTTTTGCTTGGAGCGGTTCGAGAATTTCGGGAGCATGCATCGCCAATTCTTTAATCGCTGTGCCGATGGAAAACAGGAAAATACCGCTATTCCAACTAAATTTGCCTGTGGCGAGAAAAGATTTTGCAGTCTCCACATCCGGCTTTTCGCGGAACTGCGCCACTTTAAAAATATCGTCCGTCGCTGCGCCCCCCTGTTCAATATAGCCATAGCCCGTCGCCGGATTATCGGGGGTAATACCAATGGTGGCGATCGCCTGCCGTGTTGCCACAAAATCCGCCGCTTGATTTAACGTCGCCAGAAACTTCGGTTCATCACCGATCCAGTGATCTGCTGGGAAAAAAGCAACAACTGTATTTTCGTCATAATGCTTGGCGAGCTCCACACAAGTCCAGGCGATCGCCGCCGCCGTATCCCGCCGATCCGGTTCCACCAAAATATTTTTACTGGGCAAATTGGGCAGTTGTTCTTGCACTTGATCCGCAATCATTGCCGCCGTCACAATCCAGAGATTGTCCCATTGCCCATCCGGTAATAAACGCTTCGCCGTCGCTTGCAGGAGGCTTATCCCAGACCCATCTAAACTCAAAAACTGTTTCGGGCGATCGCGGCGACTAAGAGGCCAAAATCGTTCACCCTTACCACCCGCCAAAATTACCGGAATAAAACCCATTGCTGTCTACCTGCCTCAATTGCGATAGGCCTTTGCCGAAGCGCGAACCCATGTCGTTGCAGCGATTATAAAAGGAATCAAGAAAAACAAAAAGCCAAACCCCAGAGGATGTGCCCGAAAGCCCGGTTGGGTCACCATTAATAAAACAATGAGACCGCCATAAAGCAAACCCGCCATGGGTAATCCCACCACCAAAAAAATGAATTTATTATCATTGTCCATTACCCCACTCCCCATCTGTAACGCTCTACCTTAAGGTTAACGTGCCTCAGATAAAGGCGATGGTCCCTGTACATAAATTCAACGAAAAATTAAGGGTCACTAAGAAGACGCGGTGAGAGGGAGACTGGGTGACGCGGAGACCAATACGACAATATTGGCATTGTTCTAACCAAAATTTGTGAACTGAGGCGATCGCCCTTTTACCCTTGCAACATCCAGCGAACCCACAACATTTAGATCAATCCTCCTAGGTAATGTGCTGTAACACCATACCCGGATTAACTTGACTCACCATTTCAGAGGACTGCAATTGCCGACGCATTGCCGAAGGTGAACCTTCTGTAAACTCAACCTTATTGCTGCTGGCATCATTGTTTTGCTGCTTTGCTTGAGCTGCAGACCACCGTTCATAGGCTTCTTTGATTTTTTGCTTTTCACTGTATTCAACAATTTTGACCTCCGCTAGCTCATGGTGCTTGGAGTCATCAGAAATCTGCTCAAGGAAAACCACCGCTTCGCTAAACTCCCGCGCTTCCGCATGATTAACCGCCTGCTGGAGATAAAAATGATTACGAATGGCTTTTTTGCCTTCATATTCCGCGAGCTTGTCTGTAATGACATTGGCAAACTTACTATTAGGCGGGGCTTCGGCTAAGGTTGCTAGAGCCTCATTGAACTTATAGTTTGTCGCTAAATCGAAGGCCTTTTGCACTCTGGTGTAGGCTGCCACATCAATTTCAAATTGTGCGGCCTCGATCAGTGGGCTAACTTGTTCCTTGAGGGCTGGATCTTTGAGTTCTTTGCCCTTGGCGACTACGTCTTGCCAGTTTTGCGCCTCGTGAGCTGCCTGAATCCCCTCGATTTTTGCTGTTTGCGCTTGAAGTTCCCCTTCCCAGTTCACAAGATTTGTCTGGGCATCTTGGTAATCTGGTGCACCTTGGGGAATCGCTTTGGCAATATTAATGGCTTCCGGTAAATTGCCTTGGGCATAAACATTCTGTGCCCGTTGGAATTCGTTTTGGGCAGGTGTGGGTTTCGGTGCTTCTGCAACAGCTGGAGATTCTATTTCTGTGGTGGCTACTGCTATAGCTTCTGGTTCTGATGTTTCTGTCGGTGTGGTTTCTGCTGCTGTTTCACCTTGACCTTGCTGAAGTTCCCCTTGCCACTGGGCTAAATTTTCTTGGGCTTGTTGGTAGGCCGGGCTTTGTTGGGGAATGGCCTTCGCGATGGCGATCGCCTCAGGTAGATCCCCTTGGGCATAGGCATCCTGCGCCCGCTGAAAATCATCACCCGGCTCGGGTACATCCCCCGTCGCCATATTTTTAATGAGATGTTGCAAGCCAAAGGCAATCAATAGACCATTCACAATAACGATGCTGATACTAATCAAGGCAAATACAGGCAACTTCTTCGGGCCAGACTTCGGTCGCTTGAGTTTGAGCGGTAAATCATTGGCGCTAAGTTCTGACGTACTTTCAGCCTCTTGAACAATGTCATCGCTATGCTCCAGTTCTGCAGCGAAAGAGTCATCAAAATCAAGAGATTCATCTTCACCCTGAATAAAGGTTTGCTTATAAAAATCCTCATCGTCCTTTTGGATGTAGGTATCCTTAGCCATGGCTGGTGGCAAAATAGTCTCCTCTAGAGATTGGGGTTTGGGTCGTTTTTGAGCTTCAATAGGCCCTTGGAGATCCTCCGGTAGTTCTTCTGGCTTCTTAAATAACGTGGAATCATCAAAGGAAATTTTGCCGTAATCGAGGGGGACATCATCTTGTTCTTCATCAAAGGTATGGATAAAAGCATCCAGCTCGCCAATAAGATCCCTCGCATGGCGGAAGCGATCGCCAATATCCGGTTTCACCATCCGTGTAACGATTTCCACTAGGCGGCGACAAGCCTCAGGGTGTTCAATCTTGACATACTGATCCCAAACAAACTCCCCCGTGTGACTATCTTTTTTGATGCGAGCAGGGTCAAGACCAGTCCATGCCTGAATCGCCATAACGCCCAATGCATAAAAATCACTACAAGGTTGCGGCTGACCATTCATCTGTTCTGGCGCTAAATAGCCCGACGGACTAACAGTAATTTTTGTCCGTAGCGACGTGATGGAGGTATCTTCATTGCTCTGGAAGCCCGGAATATACTGCGCTGAACCAAAATCAATAACCACGAGGCGACCATCCGTGGCACGGCTAATAATGTTGTTCGGCTTTAGGTCACAGTGAATAATCTTTTGGCTGTGGATAAACTGCAACGTCTCACAAATGTCGTGGATAAAGCGAGCAACCTCATACACACTCCAGCAATTATCGCTGTACTCGCTCATGGGCAAAATATTGTTGACAAGTTTGCCTTCAACGAGATCTTGCACTAAATACCAGCCCTGATCCGTAATGCCAAAATAATCCACAAGGCGGGGAATCTGGGGATGAACGCTGAGCACCTGTAAATGCTTCGCTTCCTTGAGAAACAGACGCATATTGGTCTTGTACAGACGGGGAATCTCTTTGTTGTAGGGGTAATGTTTCAGAACGCATTTCGGTTCATTGGGCTGGGACAAATCCTGCACGAGATAAGTCCGCGACAATGCGCCACCCTTGAGCTTGCTCAGAACTTGATAACGCCCTTGAATAATACTGCCGATAATTAATGTATTGGAACTGGAGTTTTTCTCTAATAGATTGCTCACATTCACCACCCTAAAGATTCCTTACCACTGTTCTGAGAATCGGCAAGATTATCCGGAAATTCCAATCCTGAAATCTGTCAAGGCTAGGACAATATTGAGGGGGTGAATCTTTTATCTCAATT
Organism: [Limnothrix rosea] IAM M-220; assembly: GCF_001904615.1. Lineage (NCBI taxonomy): Bacteria > Bacillati > Cyanobacteriota > Cyanophyceae > Chroococcales > Geminocystaceae > Picosynechococcus > [Limnothrix rosea] IAM M-220. The sequence continues at coordinate 20,913 of NZ_MRBY01000020.1, read as the reverse complement.
TATACCTAAGGGTGTTGTTTGAAGGTGTTTTCAGACAATATGGGTGAACTTAAATACTTGATAAAAAAAAGTTGCTGAGAATAGTCATTCTGGCGCTCTGAAATGCCTCGAAAATATGGTGCAAAGTTATTTGTCGGGACAATTTGCCCGCGGTAAGATGGGTGATCTTATTAAAGAAATAACGAATGTGGCATCTCAAATTAAGCCTATAGATTTATGGGCGTTACTTTTGTTTTCTCATGGTTTGGTGGGCATTTTTGGCGGTAATGGTCGGGGAAATTATTTAGGATAGGTAGAAAATAAGCTATTCTCGTTAGCTGATCGCCTGTTTTGGAAAAATGTATGGCTCGCTTATCAAAGGAACTGAATCGCTATTTTTTTGAAGAAGATCGCGGTGAAACGGTGAGCCTTGCCCAAGTGATTGCCCTCGCTGAAGAAAAAGTATTTGGCATTGTGTTATTACTCCTTGCGTTTCCCTCGGCGCTGCCTGTGCCTGCACCGGGCTATTCGACTCCCTTTGGGATTATGATTTTTTTGATTGCGGGACAGCTAATTTTGGGGCGTAGGAAGCTCTGGCTGCCGGCATCTTGGCAACGCAAAACGATTTCAACGAAAAAAATTCAAGGCATTTTAAAGAAGGGCTTGCCGTGGCTCCAGAAGGTCGAGGCGATCGCCCACCCCCGTTTACCGATGGTCTGCCAAAGCCAAGGGGGAAGGGTTTTGATGGGTTGTACGATTTGTTTGATGGCGATGTCGATGAGCATTCCGATTCCCGGCACGAATACATTACCTGCCATTAGCGTATTTTTGACGGCGTTTGGGTTGCAGGAAGACGATGGGTTAATCAGCGCCGCCGGGATGGTGCTTTCCATTGTGATTGCAGTGCTAATGGTTTCTGTGATTTATGTCTTCTTTAATGGCGGTTTGAGTTTACTCGATATTCTCAAAAATACGATCAAACCCTAATTGGGAAGTTGTCCGCTGCCGATGCCGCCTTCGGAGTCTGCCATTCGCGCAAATTCTGGGTAGGGTAAATCATGGCGTGCAAAGGCTTGCTTGGCACGACGAATCAAGTCTGTTTTGTAGATAAATTCGTCGCGGGCATCCATGGGATAACAGCGGAGTTTAAATTGTGTCCCCCAATATTGCTCTTCCATAACGACAACAATGGGCAATTTAAGCTGAGTGTATTTGCTGCTGTAGGCGGCTTGGTAGAGAATCGAAATGATCTTTTCGGCATCGGCATGGTGCGCAAAGTAAAAACTGGTGGCAACTTGGGCTTCGAGATGTCCGGTATTGGCATTGGAAATTGCCTCTGTCCAAGTTTTGTTGTGGGGCACTGTGACCACATTGTCGTCGGGGGTTTGAATCTGGATACCCCGCAAGCCATAGCCCACGACTTCGCCGTAATGGTCTGCGATTTGGATGCGATCGCCCATCCTGTAGGGGGCTTCAAATAGGGCAATGAGACCGGCAATTACGGAGCTGGCATAATCTTTAAAGGCGAAACCAAGGGCGACGGCAATGGTGCCGGTGAGGGCGAAAAGATTACCTTCAGATAAATTAAGAAAAAGATTAAGCAGGTAGGACAGACTGATCAGGAGAATGAGTGCTTTCCAAAATGGCAAAGCTTGTTTAATGGCTAACCGAAAACGGCGGGGCACCCGTTCAGAAATCCAATCGGTGGTCGCTTGAATCAACCAGAAACTACCATAGGCGATCGCCACAGTCATCACTGCTTGTAAAACCTTATTAGCCGTGATCTCCGTGAGGAGTTTATCCGATAGCTCCTGCGACTCTCCCGACTCCCCTGTTTGGGCGAAAAATAAAACCGTTTGAATTTTGAGCTGGGCGAGGAAAAATAGCGTTTTCATCCTAGTCGTCCCCCACAAAGAAATTATTATTGTTCAGTTCAGTTTTTAACTTTGAGTAATGGGTTGCCTCGACGGTTAAGCCACCATTAGCCCGTTCGATCAAACCTTGCCTCAGTAATGCTTGAATTTCCGACTGAATTTGTCCTTCCTCTTGCCCCAAACTAAAGGCAAGGTGGCTTCGGGTCATTTGACCGTGAATCAACAGCGAATGCATTAAATAACGATCATCACCACTCAGTGGCGGAAAAATCGGTAGCGAGGGGCGCACTTCATGGAGGGCAATGGGTTCTTTTTGATCGTCGTGTTCCCCTAAAAGCTCTAATTCCCGGAGGTCTTCTGTGGCTTCAAGAATATCTGTTTCGAGTCGTAAGCTTCGTAACCATAGGCTTTTGGCAATACTACTGACCCCAAGGGATTTGCGGGCTAATGTATCCCAATATTCGGGGCGATCGCCACCTTCCTGATGTTGAGATTGATGATTATCCTCCTCCGGTGGTGTCGCCACAATGGTTTTAACGAGGGGATCGAGCCACTCTTTTAACATGTCACCATCAAGTTCTGGGAGGGGTTTTACTTCGCTAAAATAGGCACTCACTTGACAGACAAAATCTAAAAAGTCCCAAGCCCAATGGTTGCAGCCCATCACCCAAAAACAATTGCGATGGCGAATGGCGACATCCCGTAGATACTCAATGCTTTCCCAACCGCCGATACACCGCAAAAAACATTGCTCCAAGCAAGGCACTAAAATCAAGGTTTTTCGATTGTCTAGGGCATCTGGGTCGGGTTGCTGGTCTGGATCCCTAGAGTCCGGCGGATCGATTTGAGCATAGGGGCGCAGGGCATTTTCCACTTGATATTTCAGTTGCCAAGGGTCTAGTGGCCGCGTCAAACAGGGTAGGGGCGTAATGATCGATGCGGGTGGATCAACCCATTGCCGTAAACTATCGTTCAAAATTGTGCCGATGGGTTCGACGGGACTGCCGAGGAAAACTAAGCTGTTGGGCGCATCAAGGTTTTGCTGCCAGGCTTCGATGGCGGCGCTAATTTCTGTCTGGACAGTGGCTTGGTAGGGCTGCGGGCTGGGTAAAGCCTCTAGTTTCTGGGCAATTTGGGTTTTGAGCAGATCCGGCAGCTCAACGAGTCCGTCACTGGCTTCAATCACGGTTGTCGCTTTCTGGAAACGGAATTGCAGGTATTGCTTCAGGGACTGAACGGCAGAATTAATCATTTACATCCGAGGGGTGGACTGACCCTGTCTCTACCATAGGGCGATCGCCGACCCTCGAGGATTTATGTCATGGATATTTGCAACTAGTTAAATGTTCGGGCGTGATCCTTTGGCTATTTAAACAGTTTTTGTTGGCTGGGATTTTGCACTAAAACAGTTCAAGTAATGTGGGGATTTATTGCAAGATCTGACAGATTACGGTGTCAAAATTGACGGTTAAAATTTCCTTGGTTAGATTTTGGGAAAGGCTGCTTGATCTTGGTTTTGCCAAATCGTGGAGGATTTCTCAAGGTGATAAATGACCCTCAAAAATTAGGCGATCGCCCTCCCCATCGTGCGGCTAAAAAACGAATTTTGCTAGCTATTATTGCGGTATTACTCGCCTTAGTCTTGTGGTTACTCTGGCCTTTCCTAACGAGTCGACCTGCCTACTATGCTGATATTGACGAACATTTCCGTTACGGCACTATTGGCGGCGAAAGTACAGATGGTATTCCCTACTGGCTATGGAAAGCTTTGCCCGTCGTTTTTGAAGATCGGCTACCTCCAGATCATCTGCCCGGCGAAGGGATGACAGCCTTTGGATTTATGCAGGAGCCTGACCACGATTTACCCATCGGTTTTGCGAAATCGTCCCGTCAAATTTTGCCCGCCCTTGGTCTTGATGTCGTCACTCAAAATTGCGCCACTTGCCATGTCGGTAAATTGCGGGAAACGCCGACTGCTCCCGTCACCTTGATCTCTACCATGCCGGGACATAACGTTAATTTACAGGGCTATATTCAATTTTTGACGGCGATCGCCCCTGACGAAAGATTTTCGGCAAAACATATCATGCCCTACATTGCCGAGATGGGGGCGAATCTAAATCCCCTCGAAAAACTCGTCTACAAATTTTTTGTAATTCCCCAAGCCCGTGAACAACTGCTGCGGGAGCGCCTTGATCTGGCATTTATGGATCGTCAGTCGCAGTATGGGCCGGGGCGTGTTGATACTTTTACTTCTTACAAAACTCGTCGTTTTGGTTTTCCGGTGGAGTTGCTGCCGCCAGAACAACTCAATGGCATCGCTGACTATCCCAGCATTTGGAACCAAGGGCCTCGCGCTGGTATGTACCTCCATTGGGATGGCAATAATAACAATCCTGATGAACGGAATCGCACGGCAGCTTTAGCATTAGTTGCTCCGGGGAATTTGAATTTTGACTCACTCTATCGACTGCAACAGTGGCTTAATGATTTACCAGCTCCCCAATATCCCTATGCAATCAATCAAGATTTAGTGGCGCAAGGGAAACCAATTTTTGAAGCGAATTGTGCCAGTTGCCATGACATTCTCAATCGTCCCGATAAGCTCAATTTAGAAACGGTTATACCGATTGGTGACATTCAAACAGACCGTGGCAGACTGGATTCCTATACCTATGACCTGACCTCTAACCAATATTTATTGTTTAGCGACATCACCTATCGCGGTGAGGATAAACGTTTCAAAAATTACCGCAAAACTAATGGCTATGCCAGCGCCCCCCTAGATGGCATTTGGTTGCGATCGCCCTATCTCCACAATGGCTCTGTGCCAACCATGCGCGACTTGCTGAATCCCCCCGCAGAACGTCCCACCACCTTTTACCGGGGCTATGACGTGTATGACCAAGAAAATATGGGCTTTGTCACCACGGTGGCTGGGGAAAATAGCAAACAGTTTTTTCAGTACGACACCAGCTTAGGAGGCAACGGCAATGGCGGTCATCTCTACGGCACAGCCCTCAGCGACTCTGATAAAACGGCTCTTATTGAATATCTCAAAACCCTTTAACCCATGAACAGCATCAAGTTTAAAAAATCATGGCAGGTGGCGATCGCCGCGACGCTAATAGCAATTGTGTTGATACTCTCGTTGTCATTTTTAGGAAGTTTGCGTGACTACAGTCGCCCAGTTTCAGCGGCTTATTATCAAAATGCAACAACTTTCAGAGCGGGAACCACGGGTGTACCTTTCTGGATTTGGGTGGTTTTGCCGCGCCTATTTCCAGAAAAATTACCGGCGATCGGAGGTTACACCGCATTAGGTTTAACTTGGGAGCCGGGAGAGCAATTGCCCCAGGGGCTAACCCAAGAAAAACGTGGCTTATCGAGGGTGATTTTAGAAACGTCGGATGTTCCGTTTGATCTGGATGCCTATTCTAAATTTTTGATGGACTGTGCTCAAGATCCTCGTTTTAACCCTAATTTTCTGTTGCCTGAAATTACCTACAACGTCAATTTGTCTTGGCGCGAAAAATTACTGTATCGCTTTGCTGCCATCCCAACGACCAAGTCGTCATTAGTTGCGGAACAGCAACAAATTTTCAAACAAGTGAATATAAGGTTAATACGTCGGGTGTTTCTCGCCATGCTCCTATCTGATGAGCAATAAACCAATCCCCACTAATGCAATCACCACACCACCGAGGGATCGCCAAGTGACTTTTTCGCGTAGATAAACACTGATACCCACGGCAAACAAAGGTGAAGTACTAAGTAGCGTCGCCGCAATACCGACCGGCGCAAATTGAAAGGCCGTCTGATGGAGCCACAGCCCAACAAAAGAGCCGCCAAAGGCTGCCCCGGTTATCGCTTGCCACTGGGGAAAAGATAAAGCCGAGAGGGTGAAATTACCTTTGTAGCCGAGCCAGAAGGCGAGAATGACCGTGCCCAAAACCATCCGTAGGGAGCTGCTCCACAGGGAATTCAAGTCGCTATTTTCCAGCACATCTCGAATAAACATCGCCCCTAATCCTTGGGCTGCGCAGGATAAAATCCCCCACAAACTTCCTCGCAATAAATGAGGCGATCGCCCCGCCGTTGTCCTTTCAGTGATCACCCACACCACGCCGAGTAAGGTCAGAGCAATGCCAATTAGCCCATAGACAGTAAGACTTTCCTTGAGAAACACCCATGCAAAAAATGCCCCAAATAGCGGCGTTAATGTTTGCAGCAATAATGCTTTGCGCACACCGACATCTTGTAACGACAGAAAATAAGCGGTGTCGCCGATGGTAATGCCCAAAATGGCGCTAATCACCAAATAAAACCAATGGAGACTACTCAGCTGGGGCAGATGGGGGTCGAAAATGAGTAAGCTAACAGCAAAAAAAGGCAGGCTTACTAGTCCACGGTAAAAACTAACTAACGTCCCTGAAATTTTTACTGTGACAAGAATTTTGTCATAAATGATCGCGGAAGCTGACCAGATACCTGCTGCAATGAGGGCAGAAATTTCCCCAACCATAATGACCTTGACGACTTTGCCAGATCAGATTGTGGCATATTTATTCGTCCCTAGTCTGGGGGAGGCGATCGCCCCAACCCCATAAACAACCGAAGAAACAGTTTTTCAAAAAAGTATAAAAGCTCCTTTTCTTTTATTTAGTTAGAAATTTTTATAAGCCAATTATTCGGAAAACCGTAATATCAGATCGGCTTTCAACATAAATTTAAAAAACAATCAAATTTCCGTGGAAAACCCAACAACAAATGTGAGGTTATTTCACTACTTTATCTAATAACTAATTGGCATAATGAAAACGTGAACAAAACAGATTCTCTCTGGAGGTCAATATATGTCTATCGTACGCTTTTCTCCTTTCTCTGAACTCGAGACTGTACAAACCCAAATGAATCGTATTCTCGATGAACTCGCAGGCTGGCAAAGTGATGAAAAAGCTGCTTGGCGTCCTTCTGTAGAGCTCCTCGATGGCGATACCGAACTCACCTTGAAAGCGGCTTTACCCGGCATTGCCAAGGATGATATTGACATCAGCCTAACCCGTGAAAGTATTCGCATTAGCGGTGAATACAACTACCAAAAAGAAGACCACGACAAAGGTGTTTATCACTCCGAGTTCCGCTATGGTAAATTTGATCGTTCCATCGTTTTGCCTGTAGCCATTGACCATGAAAATGTCTCTGCTGATTTTGCCGATGGTGTCCTCACTTTGACTTTACCGAAGGTTGTTCCAACCTCTAAGAAAGTTGTGAAGTTGAACCTTGGTGGTAAGCAGGAAACACAAGCTCCGGCACCAGTCAGTGACGAAGGAAATGCTGACGTAAACGGCTAATTTTTCCTTGGGGCGATCGCCGATCGCCCTGCTTCCCAACAACTTAAAAACTAGACAATCGCGTCTCCTACACGGTCTGTGTGAGAGATTTTTTTTGTTACCTTTCTTTTTGAGGAATTGGTAAAGAAAAGGCTTTTTTTGCCAGTTTTATGAAGACTTTGTGTGTAATCTCTGATGGTTTTCCTAGTGGAAATTTTTTTTCTACGTGATTTTAGTGAATATCCCTGCCCCCCCTTTTTTTCCTTTGAAAAGCAATGTAAAAAGGATGCAGAAAGCATCTGCATTAATAATATTCAAGGAAAAACAAATTATGTTTGCTCCTAGTTTCCGTAAACGCAAAGTCCAATTGCCAAACACTTCCTCAGACAAGGTTTTAGCTTGGCACCGTCGCCCGGAGCAAACATCTCCTCAGCAGTTTACAGAAATGCAAATTGGCTACCCTAAGGCAACATTTGAGGGTCAAGCCGCTGCTATTGAGCAAAATGAACGGCCTGATGAAATTATTGAAGCAAGTGAAGAAATCCTCAACTTTTTTGTGGAGCTGAGTAGGACGGCTTCGATATCTTCTCTACTTGAGCAGTTTGATATTTTCTTTATTAATCATGATCCGAGTGGTATTCCTGCCCAGCTAAATCATGCAATTTATCAGTTGTTGGTTTATAACTGTACGGCTGATTTTATTTATCTGTTAAACCGCTGTGCGTTTTTAATTGTTAATACTTGTTTTCTACAGAAAAAAATAAAGTATGTTGAAAAGCTGATGGGACTATTTCAAGGGCGATCGCCCCTTGCTTCCAATGCGGCATTATCGACCCGTAAGTTTCGGGATTGGGTTGAAAGCTACATGGATAGTCGTCAGTACAAAGTCTTAGCGTTATTTTCTCCGGCTGTAAAACTGCAAAAGAAAACTTGGCACGACCGCTATGTTACTTTAACGCTCCTCGCCCAAACCTTTGATGCTGAAGTTTCTATCGAACAGCGCCAGGCTTGTCAGTGGCTTTATCAGTTTCTGAAGAGTCGTTATAAGTTTCAGCTTGTCATGTTTTTGGCTAAGGGGTGCGATGCGGCTCCGAATGAGGAAAAAGTGCGCAATCCGACATTCATCCATCCCGCGACTTTGAAGCTAATCCAAAAGGTTGTGGTGAAACGCAATCAGGGCTATCCGCAAATGGCTGAGGATTTTTTGGCTCTCCATGAGCATGATATTTATGGTGATTTTAAACAGGCACTCGTTAAATATTTGCTGATCTCCATTGGTGGCGATCGCCGGTTGAAATGGTTACCACAAAAACTAGAACAGCATTTAGCAGAGCTCCACCCTGAAAAAAATAGTGTGACCGTGGGCCATCACCTGATCACGAAAACCTGCGATGAAATTATTCGCTATCTGCTCAACCCTGAAAGTTTTGCCGATCCGACCCATCCTTTTACCTTGCTAATGATCCAGCGGGAATTTCTGTCCCTAGGCATTATTTTGCTCAAGCTAGTCCTTGTCTCACCCCGTAGCTACGGACAACTAGTGATCTCCCTCAATGAGTTAATGCAGCACTATCACCACAAATCCAAGGCGGAATGTGAATGGCTAACGGGTCTGCTCGAAACGGTACAGGTAATTTTAACTTTGGCGGTGAATGAGGGTCAGTATTATTCCTTTACGAAGGCTGTGTAGTGTGCCTTTTGATTCGGTGCGAAACTACCCAAAAGCTCGAAAACGACAGACAATATAAACGTTATTCTGATGTAACTGTACATATTTATTCTGTTTTGTTATGAGAGAAAATCGTCGTAGTTGGGTTGTTACTGAAGGTCATCAACGGAGTCCAAACCGAGCCCTGCTCCGTGCTGTGGGCTTTGGGGATGATGATTTTAAAAAACCGATTGTGGGGCTGGCGAATGGGTACAGCACGATTACGCCTTGCAATATGGGGATAAATACTCTGGCGTTGCGGGCTGAGACTGCGCTCCGGGAGGCGGGGGCAATGCCGCAAATGTTTGGCACGATCACTATTAGTGATGGCATCTCCATGGGGACTGAGGGGATGAAATATTCCTTGGTTTCCCGTGATGTGATCGCGGATTCTATCGAGACGGCTTGTAATGGCCAAAGTATGGATGCAGTCCTTGCCATTGGTGGTTGTGACAAGAATATGCCGGGGGCTGTTTTGGCGATCGCCCGCATGAATATTCCCGCAATTTTTGTCTATGGCGGCACAATTAAACCGGGTCACCTCGACGGCGAAGATCTAACGGTGGTTAGTTCTTTTGAAGCGGTGGGTCAGTTTAGTGCAGGCAAGATCACCGAAGAGAAATTAATGGCGATCGAGAAAAATGCTTGTCCCGGCGCAGGTTCCTGTGGCGGTATGTTTACGGCAAATACCATGTCTTCAGCATTTGAGGCGATGGGTATGAGTCTGCCCTACTCTTCCACCATGGCAGCGGAAGATGAAGAGAAAGCAGTAAGTGCAGAGGATTCTGCAAAGGCATTAGTGAATGCGATCAAACATCAGATTTTGCCGAAGGATATCCTCACCCGCAAGGCATTTGAAAATGCGATCACGGTGATCATGGCGGTCGGTGGTTCAACAAATTCTGTGCTGCACCTGTTGGCGATCGCCAATACGATTGGTGTGCCCCTCACCCTTGACGACTTCGAAGAAATCCGTCAGCGCGTACCCGTGTTCTGTGACCTCAAACCCTCCGGCAAATATGTCGCCACCGATCTCCACAAAGCAGGTGGCATTCCCCAAGTGATGAAAATGCTCTTAGATCAAGGCTTATTACATGGCGACTGCATGACCATTACCGGAAAAACCATTGCCGAAAACCTTGCCGACATCCCCAGCGAACCACCCGCCGATCAAGATGTGATCCGCAAATTCGACAATCCCCTTTATCAGGTGGGTCACCTCGCCATCCTCAAAGGTAACCTTGCCCAAGAAGGTTCCGTCGCAAAAATTAGCGGCGTGAAAAAGCCTGTCATCACCGGCCCCGCCAAAGTTTTCGAGTCTGAAGAAGAATGTCTCGATGCGATCCTTGACGGCAAAATCCAAGCAGGTGACGTTGTAATTGTCCGCTATGAAGGCCCCAAAGGTGGCCCCGGTATGCGCGAAATGCTTGCGCCCACCTCCGCCATTATCGGTGCAGGTCTAGGAGATTCTGTTGGTCTAATTACTGACGGTCGTTTTTCTGGCGGAACCTATGGTCTCGTGGTTGGTCACGTAGCACCGGAAGCCTATGTCGGCGGCAATATTGCCCTTGTCCAAGAAGGCGACAGCATCACCATCGATGCCAATCAGCTTTTGTTGCAAATCAACGTTTCTGATGAAGAACTAGCAAAACGTCGTGCTGAGTGGAAAGCCCCTGAACCCCGTTACAAACGTGGTGTCCTCGGTAAATATGCAAAGATTGTTTCTACCAGCAGCAAAGGCGCTGTAACCGATATCGATCTGTTTTAAAACGTTTCGCAAATCGGAAAGTTTTTTCTCGATTCAGATTGAATTACACAAACACAATATGGAACAGCAGAAACCGCGTCTCTTTGGGCTAGATAATTCAAATCGAGACTTTACCTCTAAAAATGCATGGGGCAAAAATCAATTTAACTCATCTTTTCCAGCGGCTCTCTGCTGTTTTTTATACTCAAATCACCAACACGCTAATTATCTCAAAATCAGTAATAAAGCACTTGTTTGTGAAACAATAGATGTAGAAACGGCATTCCAAAATAATCCACTAGACGAAGATACTTATTTTGCATTTGAGTCGACTTTTACTCCCTTTCAAAAATATGTGATTGGTTCTTTAGCCAGAACAGATCTTGTAATCCAGCGAAAAAGTACAGGAGAATGCTTAGCCGGAATCGAAATAAAGCTTACTGCGCTTCCAGATAATACTACTTGTGATCTATCAGAAAAAAAATACGGTTCAGAGATTGTAATAAGACCGGATACTATTGTTTATCTTGCATGTAGTATTGCTTCTGCTTTGACTCAAGAGAACTTAAGGAACTTAGTCAAACCCATTCAACAGATTCAAGATTGGAGTGATGCTACGCAAATATTGACTTACATATCTCGAATAATTGACAGATTAGCGAATCTCACACAAGAGCTTGAGCCTCAGCAATCACCGTTTTTACTCCAACCTATTTGGAAAACATTGGGAAAGTCTCCACGACTTGCAGAGCACTGTTTAGATGTTTTCTTTTGGAGTGATGCTGGGTTTGCATATTTTATAAGTCAAATAGCGGATCCAAACTCAAAGGCGACTCGCATTACTCGCCAGACGAGAACGGCAGTTTGGCTTTATAAAATGCTATTGGATATTGCAGAAAGTCAACGCTTTGATCCCGAAGAAATTATCGATAAGCTTTCGTACAATACTAAGAACGATAAAGCATTTGCTTCCTCTGGAAAGATAACAAATAAATTCATGTCATGTACCAGACTCGAAAAACCAATAATCAAAAAAGATCAAATCAAAGAGATTATTCTAGGAGGAGGACAACATTTTCTGAGTCCTGAAAGACGATTTGATGCAATCATTGTTAATTCACCAGAGCTTTTTTAGTAGATGATGCAATGTGTTGACTTATTTTGCGGTTGCGGTGGCATGAGCCTTGGCTTTCAACAAGCAGGCATAGATATAGTTGCCGCAGTTGATCACTGGGACAAAGCAGTTGATATTTATAAAAAGAATTTTCAGCACCCATGTTATCTACATGATCTTCGTGATGAAATAGGCTGCCTAGAAATAATTAGTCAATATTCTCCAGATATGATTATTGGTGGTCCTCCGTGTCAGGATTTTTCTTCTGCTGGTAAGCGAGATGAGTCATTAGGAAGAGCAGATTTAACCTATCATTTCAGTAATATCCTTCTAGCTTATAGACCCAAATGGTTTGTGATGGAAAATGTTGCGCGTATCAAAAAAAGTCGTATTTTAAATGACATTATACGAGAACTAATAGAAGCAAACTATGGGCTTTCTCAAATAGTTTTAGATGCTTCATATTATGGAGTTCCTCAAGCTAGAAAACGATTTTTTTTAATTGGAGAGTTAAATGGAAAACACTCTCAATTAAATCCAATTCTGGAAAGTAAGCGATCTAAGAAACCCATGACAGTCAAAGAATATTTAGGTGATTCTTTACAGCTTGAATACTACTATCGTCACCCAAGGAACTACAGCAGACGAGGTATTTTTTCTATAAATGAGCCTAGTCCTACAGTTCGAGGTGTCAACCGACCTGTCCCCAAAGGTTACTCCAAACACCATGGCGATCCTGCTAATGCAAAACTTGATCAGATTCGTCCCTTAACAACTATTGAACGCTCTTATATTCAAACTTTTCCCAAACAATTTCAATTTGAAGGAACAAAAACGAGCTTAGAGCAAATGATCGGTAATGCTGTTCCTGTGAACTTAGCACAGTTTGTTGCATCAGCAATCTTGGAATATATAGGCTTGGGAGATTACCAAAAATATTCTCAGACTCTGTTTGATCTTGCTCCATTCACTAGTCAAACAATCAAAATCTAGTGTTAAAATTATGTTCAAAGGAAAATATAGCCGTTTGCAACTGAAGTTATGTAATCAGATTAATGCTGTTACCGAAGATGCTCAGATTGCTTATGCCTTTCTAACAGTTGCGCTGTAGTTTTGGCGATCGCCCCATCACTCCGAGTAACAGGTAATATTTTGTCCTGTTTAGAAAATGGTTGCTTGCCAATTAGGCTGGTTCATCGAGCCTCTAATAGAAATGCGGACATCTGAGTAACAAGCGATCAAGACTTGCCCGTTCTTCACCCTTGTAGAAACACTTAAATTCTGACAGTGACTAACTTTCTCGCTAACCTTAATCTGCTTGAGTGGTAATCTCAATCCGTTGATTTGCATTTTGATCATCGGCAGCGAGGGGTTGGCTGTCGCCATAACCCACCACTAACCAGCGATAATTACCATCAATTTGAGCGTCTAGAAAAACCTTTACTGCTTGTGCTTGCTGGAAAGAGAGAGCTTCGGCTTGCTCGGCATTTTCCGGGAAACTATGACCCGCAATTTTAATGGTGTTTAGTCGGGTTTGTTGTAAATCGATGGCGATCGCCCCAAGGATTTCTTCAGCTTCGGTGGACAGTTGACCACTATCGTTAAACAAAACATTGCTGGGTAAGGTGATTTTTAGATCATTACTAGGAGTCGTTGCGGTGGCTTCGGTGGCAGAAAAGTCCTCTGGGTCGGCGGCGAGTAATTCCGTTAAATTCCCTAGACGACTGGCAAGATTACCATTCTGTGTACCGATTTCTAGCTCTGCTTCCAGCTTCTGGGTACGGGTCGTCAAAACCTGCAATTGCGCTTGAATACCCGCGATCTCTTCTTCAATTGCCGCCCGCTCCTCTTCCCCAAGGGTTGCCACTGTTTGATTAAGTTCTGGTTCAGCAAGATCCGTAAAACTGGCGGAACCCTGAAATAGCCTCAAGAAAAGTGGTTTTTGGGGATTATTCGTCGGCGTTAAATGTCCTGCCAACAACCCTAGGGCGATCGCCCCGGCGGCAAAACCTGACAGCACAACAATACGCAATATAAAGACGATGATCCATTTTGTTACGGAAGGACGGCGAACCGTTGACTGAGCTTGGGGTTGGGACGAAGATGAACTCACAGTATTACAAAAGTACTAAATGTAACGGGCAACGAAACATCGGGGAATTAATAAGTTATCGCCATTGTAATGCCCACGGGAAATTCCCCCACAATTCTCTTTGCGAGTTTTTGCATCTTACCGAGACAGTTCTGCACATAATTTCTGCTGACTTTGTACCATGTCCATTTCTGCTTCTTCGCCTGACCTTGTTCGCGATCCGCTCAATAGTCCTTTTCCGCTGCCGTGGCAATGGATCCTTGATACCCAAGGGGCTGTCAGCAGGGGTAAACATCCCGGAAAAGAGCTTTACCGTAGCCCCTCTCTATATGATCCCCATAGGTTATTTGCCGCCTACTGTCGGGTGCGCCTTGATCTCAAAGCTGCTATGTACGAGGGTCGGGTGACCAGTACTTTATTTATTGAAAATCTCCAAACGGGTGTGCTGAATACGGTGATCGCGCGATCGCCCCTTGCTCCCCATCCTTTCCAACAGGAAGACATTGTTGATGCACCGGGAATCATTTCGCTGATTATGCCGGTGTCGTGGTCAGCCGATGGCAAAAAATTGCTCGCACGACAGTTTGAGGGATTTTTAGGGAGTTCTGATGTTAGTGACTATGGCGTGATTTGGGATAGTGAAACAAAGGAGACTTTTACCCTATCTCCCAGTGCCGTAGTCGATTATACCCATGCTATTTTATTGGGCTGGAGTGACCATCATCCTGACCATGTTTTATTCCAAGCAGGCTGTATCGGTGAGGAACATTGGCAAAATTGGGCGGTGGCCATCAATGGCCAAACGATGTCTGCATTGGATGATGCTGGGATTGTTTTTGGGGAAATGGGCTCAAATATTTGGTCGGGTAGTAACGCGAAATTTAACATTTAGTTGCAACTTCGACGAAATTCTGGCGATCGCTCCCCCCACCCTTTTACACTGGCTAGAACTATAAAAAATTTTATTGAAAGAGATTAAAGACTTGCTATGGCACAGTTTTGGTCAGATATCGCCCCCCAAGCCTATTTTTGGTTTAAGGCTTTTCACATTATCGGTGTCGTGGTCTGGTTCGCTGGGCTTTTTTATTTAGTGCGGTTATTTGTCTACCACGCGGAAGCGGAAAAGGAGCCGGAACCGGCTAAGGGCATCCTCAAGAAGCAGTATGAACTGATGGAAAAGCGTCTGTATAACATCATTACCCAGCCGGGGATGTATGTGACAGTCGCCATGGCGATCGCCGTTATTTCTACCGAACCCGCTGTACTAAAATCTTGGTGGCTCCATGCCAAACTAGCCCTTGTGGCATTGCTTTTGGTGTATCACTTCTACTGTGGCCGCATCATGAAAAAGCTGGAAGCTGGCGAATGTGAATGGACTGGCCAGCAATTTCGCGCGCTCAATGAGGCTCCGACATTGCTCCTTGTCACCATTGTGATGTTGGCAGTCTTTAAAAATAGTTTGCCCCTCAACTGGACTGGTGGTCTAATTTTGGCTCTGATTGTCTTTATGGCGGCGGCTATTCAGCTCTACGCCAAGAAACGCCGCCATGATCAAGAAAAACTGCGCCAAGCCCAATCTCAAGTTGCCACAGAATTGGTTTCCAACTCCTAGGGCGATCGCCTAGCACTCTTATTTCACATGGTTTTTTTAGAAAATCCTCAACGGCTAAGGGCTGTGGGGATTTTTCTATTTCTTTAAACTTTTCACGGGAAATTTAAGACATTTTGCGTATTTTTACGTAATCTATCGGTTTTACTATAGGAGTAGTGAATGGGTTGATTAAGTCCCCAAATTCCATGGATTCATGAAATTCCCCCGAAATCTACCCACAATACTCTTCAGTGTCTTGTGTTTGGCTGGCTTTCCAGCAATATCAACGCTTACCTTACCAAGGGCGGCGATCGCCCAAACCAGTTCCCGCAGTATGGAAGTACGCCGGACTATTGGGAATGTCACCTTTCGGAATTCCTTTACCCGTGCAAAAAATGGCGATCGCCTAACCCGCGTTGGAGAGGGATTATCAACAGGATCGCGTTCCAGTGCAGTTTTAGCCCTTGATGAAGGGATTGGCAGCATCAGTGTCGCCGCCCAAACGAGTTTTTTAATTAAAGAATTCAACACCACCAGTAATGGCGGTAAGGTCACAGTCATCGAAGTAACAAAGGGACAAGTACGCGTTAATGTTCGACCCTTTAGCAATCCCCAATCTCGCCTAGAAGTCAAAACCCCAGCCGGAATTGCGGGGGTGCGAGGCACAGAGTTTGGCGTAGCCGTAGCTGATAATGGACAAACCAATGTACTTACCGATAAAGGGATGGTCGAAGTTAGCGGCCAAGATGCAGGTGAAAGCGTCGAAGTGAAAGCAGGCTATGCCACCATCGTGGTGCAAGGGGAAGCACCGACACAACCCGTGCGATTTACCGAAAACCTCGATATGGAGATATCCCGTGCCCGCCTTAATGCCAATGGGGTGTGGGAAATGACCGGACAAGTCGATCCCTTTAATTTTGTTTGGGTCGATGGTGAGCAAGTGCAAGTGGCTGAAAATGGCACATTTCAGGTGAACTATGATCGCCTACCACGAGGATTAACGACCTTCCGTATTTTGTCGCCCCTAGGCTCAACGAAAACAACCTATACCCTCATTCGTGAAGCAGGTTTCCCAATTAAACTGCGTGGTGAAGACGATGAATTTGCCGGTTAAACCTTGGGCATGGCTCGGCGGTCTGGTGGGACTTGGCTGTGCGGTGCTGTGGCAAGTGGGGGCTTGGGAAACCTTGGAGCGGGCGGCTTATAATACCCTGATGCGATCCCAGAATTTGCCAGTTTTCCCAGAAAAGCAGTGGGATGAGCGTGTGGTGGTGATTGCCATTGATGAGGCGAGTATTGAAGCCTATGGCCGCTTTCCGTGGGAACGCAGTTATTACATAGACCTCCTGACTCAGCTTTCCTTTGCGCCGCCGGCTGCCATTGGTTTTGATGTTATTTTCAGTGAGCCGACGGAGCATGATGCGGTCCTCGCTGAGGAGATGATGTTTGGGGGAAATGTGGCGATCGCCCAAGCTATTCGTAAAGATTTAGAACCGATTGAGGTGTTACCAGAATTTACGGCAGTGGCAAAATTAGGGCATATTGTGGCGCGTCCCGATCCGGATAGCATCATCCGTAAAGGCATTTCCTACATTGGTGATTTTCCCTCCCTTAGTGTGGCGATGTTGGAGATTTACCAAGACACTCTCGATTTAACGCTCTCCGCGCCAGACGAAGAACTCGAACGCATTTTTTTTGACATACCAGAGCCAGTCGCCCAAGGAAAAGAACAACACCACACACTCAATTGGAAACGTCCCAGCGCGGATTTTCCGACCTATTCCTTTAGTGATGTGGCAAGCGGCAATCTTGATCCAGATATTTTCGCGAATAAGCTTGTCCTGATTGGCATTACTGCAACGGGTTTTGACCCGCTACAAACGCCCTTTGAGCTGACCCCCCCTGCTTCGGCGGTGTATTTCCATGCGGTGATGTTGGACAATTTTTTAACGGATTCTTTTCTGCGGCGATCGCCCCATATTTTGACATTGGTGGCTCTTTTGCTTATCGCTCCAGCAACGATGTTTATTCTCACGCCCCTAAACTTACGGGGCAGGTTACTGTTCCTCACTTTGGCATTTGTGGGTTGGTGGACTGTCGGTTTATTGAGTCTGGTATATGCTCAGCTTTTACTCCCAGAAATTGCCCCTTTAGGAACCATTTTGCTGGCGGCGATCGCCCTACAATTTTATGAGCAATACGAAAAACAAGAACTCATGAATTTGTTTGCCCGCCACGTGTCGCCGGAGATGGCCGCAGTGATTTGGCAGCGCAAAGCGGAAATTTTTAGCCAAGGACAACTAGAACCCCAAGAGCTGACGGCAACGGTTTTATTTAGTGACATTCGCGGCTTTACTAAAATTTCTGAGCATTTTCCCCCAGAGGAACTTTTACCCTGGCTCAATGAATATCTCCACGAAATGACTTTGTGCATTATTAACCACGGTGGCATTGTCGATAAGTATATTGGCGATGGCATTATGGCGGTGTTTGGTGTGCCCTTCGCCCGTGAGACGAAAGCGGAAATTCAAAGGGACGCGATCGCGGCGATCGCCGCCAGCCTAGAAATGCACGACAAACTAAAACCCCTTAACAAATCCCTTGCAGCCAAAGGATTACCCCAAATTGAAATTGGCGTGGGTATCCACACAGGCAAAGTGGTGGCGGGAACAGTTGGTGGACAAGAGCGACTCAGTTATTCCGTTGTGGGCGATACGGTCAACACCTCTTCTCGCCTCGAATCCTTAAATAAAACCATCTCTAAAAAAGGCGATTATCCTTTTAATATCATACTGAGCCAAGCAACATTTCAGCTCATTCAAAACCACTACACCACTAAAAGTTTAGGGAATATGGCCATTCGAGGGCGGGACAAAGCAATGCAACTATACACAGTAGTTGGTGGGCAAAATCCATAATAAAAAAAGAGGCGATCGCCCTCCTACTTCGTTACCCTTAAACAACCTATAAGATCTGTGGGCGCAGCGTAACGCACAAATGTTTAAGACATTTTGAGCCAAACAAAAACCTCACCAATAGAAATCTTCAAAGTGATGTTCGATAAAAAAATCAACTCATCATCCTATAAAAAAAGTTGAGGTTATACCAAAACCGTTATGTAGAGTCAGAAAATATGACTCTTGTCTATGGCCACCAAGAATAGTTTGTGAGTTGTCGAATCTGCCTTTTAAATTGTTCACCGAAAACACAACAACGTTGGGCAATAATCTCCTCTAAACAGTCCAAAGAGTGAGGTGCCTGATTCACAATGGGCTCATCCACTAACGACCATAATCGTTCTGCTAGCGGTAGTTCTGGAGAATAAGCGGGTAAAAATAACAGTTCTACGCCCTCTTTTTGCTGGATGTCACCCTTAAAACTGGCTTGGGCTTCTTTGTCTGCTTTGACATGGCTTGGCCTCGGTCGCTTTCAGCTGAAGCCTAACCCTCTTGAGGTAATCCCATCCTCTTTTCTTTGGGGCCAGACTTTCTCTCTGCCTGTTTCTCTGGCTATCCATTGAGCTACCTTCGGTCCTGTCCAGATACCCCCATCTTCTGGTGATGCTTGCAAACATTGTTTTAATTTTGCCTGTTGTTCTTTGTCTAATAGTTCCGGTTTGCCTGGAGGGATAATCTCTCGACGCCGATGACGTATCTCCCCTGCCTCCTTCTTTATTGTAGGCACGCACAATTTTTTGACCCTAGTCATAACTGATGCCTACTGCTTGAGCGGCTTTTTTAATCGTCCAACTTTGGCTCAATAACCATAGCAATTGGTATCGACGTCTCTCCACCCGATCTTCTCCTGTAAGATACTTTTCCTTCAGTTTTTTTGGACTTAGATACTCAGCGAGTTTTGCTTGTCTCGGCATGAATTCTCTCAAACTCTACCCTTTTATTCTATTTGCAGACTCTACTTATCGGATTTGGTGTTATTTGTTTGGTTAAAAAGCAAGAATTTGGCGATCTCCCAGATCAATGAGCCAACCTAATTGACAACCATTTTCTAGACAATACAAAATATTTTGCTCGCTCGGTTCAAGCCTTGCTCTCGTGAAAAAATTTCAATTGCCCAGTCCGAGTAGATCAAAAAAATATCTGACAATACATTCCCTAGCAGCTTTCATTTCTAGACACGCAAAAAAAATCCTGCAATAATACCTGCCGAGAAGTGAAAGTTGTCACAGCTCCAGTTACTTGCAATAGTATTTCTTATTTAACACTACATTTTTTCATTTCTTACTACCTTTCAAGCACCCCAACAACACTATACATAAGATTTGTTAATGAAACATATCGAACAAATCAGGGGAACAAAAAAAGAAATATTAAATTTTATCAATTTAACGTACTAGTAGAATCCCATAAATTGTTATGCATATCAGGGTAATCGCATCAAAATAAAAGACAGGAAAGGGGTAAAGTAGAGGAGTTTATCAAAATGCCCTGCGACCTGACAATAGAGACATTACGAGCATTGGCTTCAACTTAAGCATCTGAGCAATCATGTCAGCCCCCATATTTCTGTTAGTCGGGCATCGATTTGACGATGCCTTTTTCGTTTGGTTTTAATTAAGCCTAACAGCTTGGCATGCTGTTGATAAAAGTTGATTAACGACTCCTGTGGATTT
>NZ_MRBY01000020.1:0-835 GCF_001904615.1 [Limnothrix rosea] IAM M-220 | reverse complement strand
CAGGGTAATCGCATCAAAATAAAAGACAGGAAAGGGGTAAAGTAAAGGAGCTTATCAAAATGCCCTGCGACCTGACAATAGAGACATTACGAGCTTCCTTAGAAACACATTTTGGCAAGATACCAGAAAGCCGAGTCATCAGTAGAAGTAGCCACAAGCTCATCAATATCATTACAATCGCCGTCTTAGCAGTACTTTGTGGAGCCGATGGGTGGGTGGCGGTCGAAACCTATGGCAAGGCAAAACAAGATTGGCTGGCAAAATTTCTGGACTTACCCCAAGGTATTCCCTCCCATGACACCTTTGGGCGAGTATTTAGCAAAATAGACCCAGAGAAAATGGAAAGTCATTTTCAAGAGTGGGTAAAGCTGATGGCAGGGAAGCTGGGATTAACAGTGGTAGCCATTGATGGGAAGAGCCTGAATGGTTCCTATGACCGGGAAAACTCGCTAAATGCGCTACAAATGGTGAGCGCATGGTCAAGCAATCAAGGTCTAGTGCTGGGACAATGTGCAGTGGCTAAAAAATCGAATGAAATCACAGCAATTCCAGTATTACTAGAACAGTTAGACCTCAAGGGAGCGATTGTAACCATGGATGCCATGGGGACTCAAAGGAAAATTGCCCAACAAATCAAGACAGCAGAGGCGGACTATGTTTTGGCACTGAAAGGGAACCATCCGACCCTCAACAATGATGCTCAGGATTGGTTTCAGGGCAATAGGGAAAAGCTAGAGGCATTACCAGAAGTGATTGTGCATCGCCGCACTTGTGAGTCTGGACACCACCGCATCGAGCAACGTCAACTATGGCAAGTCCCTGTAGAAAAGGTATT